>JAGZAC010000027.1 GCA_018370615.1 Clostridiales bacterium | reverse complement strand
AGGCGGTTTATCCGGGATAAATCCAGATTCTTGTTTTTGCAAAATTGTTTCTTTCAGGGTTCTTTTCTCCGGTGCATATAGAACCTGGGCTTTTTTCGTTACAGCAATCTCATCAGAAGGTAGCCCCTGCCTGTTTCTTTCGCTCTTCTTTGCCAGCTTTTCCTGTGCGGTTTCCCACAATTCTTCAGAAATGATTGCCGGATGATCGTGCCTAATATAATACATCTGCTTTTCCCCTTTGTTTCGTACCAGTTTTCGCTGATTGTTTACATAATATCTCTGGCAAATATAATCTCCCGTATAGGTATTTTTCAGTTCCAGCGGCGTTCCCTGTGCAGAGATCTTGCCGCTGTCGAGGATGACGACATAATCCGCTTCCGCCGCTTCTTCCATATAATGGGTGGTGAGAAAAACGGTTAAATTTTCGTTTTTGCGCAGGTCGGAAATCACATCCCACAGGATTTTTCTTGTTTGAGGGTCCAATCCGGTGGTAGGCTCGTCCAGGATAAGAATTTTGGGACGGTGCAGCAGTGCCCTTGCAATATCGATTCGCCTGCGCTGTCCACCGGACAGCTTGCCTACCGTACGCTTTAGCAGATCCTTAAACTCGAGTTTATCTGCAAGGGCGGCAAGCCTGTCCCTGAATGCCTGGCCGAAAATATGATACAGCGCCGCGCGACTCTCTAAATTGTCGTATACGGTCAATGCGCTGTCCAGCACCGAGTTTTGAAAGACTACTCCAAGCTCCCCTTTGATGGAATCCACATCCTGGTCCAGATCTCGGCCGTCAATCACAATACTCCCGCTGTCTTTGGAAAGCTGTCCGCACATAATGTGAATGGTAGTAGACTTTCCCGCTCCATTTACACCGAGAAAGGCAAACAGTTCTCCCTTTTTTACTTGGAAGCTTACATCCTGCACTGCTTTTACATCGCCAAAGTGTTTGCAAAGGTGATGAATTTCGATTATGCCACTCATTTTACTCTACCACTGTAAAGGGCGCAAAGGCCTCACAGGTGGAATCCGCGCCGATATAGAGGCGGAAATCTCCCGGCTCCAGCACCCGCTCCAGTTTTTCGTTCAAAAATGTAAACCGGTGAGAGGGAATGGAAAAGGAAACCTGAACCGATTGCCCTGCGGCAATGGAAACCTTTTCAAAATCACACAGCAGCTTATCTGGTGTTGCAATGGAGGATACGATGTCACAGAAATATACCTGTACCACTTCTTCTATATCCATGTCTCCTACGTTGGACAAGGTAACGCTGGCCCGCAGTGCTTCCCCTGCCCGAATCTGTGGATTTTCAATGGTAATGTTGTCATATACTACGCTGCCGTAGGTAAGCCCGTATCCAAATGGATAGAGAGGGTCGGAGGGACAATCCCGATACCGGCGGGGGAAGAGACTTCTGGGCCGTCCGGCGGACAGGGTCGCATAGTACATGGGAATCTGACCGGTTGCCCGGGGAAAGGTGACCGGCAGCCTGCCGGAGGGAGACAGTTCTCCCATTAAAAGCTGGCGCACTGCGTTTCCGGCCTCCACGCCTGCGTGCCACCCCAGCAGCAGCGCATCGGACATTTCGTCCAGACGGGTACAGGCCAGGGGACGAGCGGTAAGCAGAACGGAAACAATAGGCTTTTTCAAGCCCCGCAGAAGTTTCAAATATTCATACTGGATGTCCGGCAAATCAATATCGATTCTTCCGCCGCCTTCTCCGGCCCACTGGCAGGGTTCACCGCATACATATATGATGCCGTCGCAGCCGGCCGCAAGACGGAGCGCTTCCTTGAACTTGGATCGATCGGTACCTTCAAAGTCGCAGCCAGCAGCGTACACCGTTTCAATTCCTTCTTCTTTTTCCAGCGCGCCCCACACGGTGACAATGGTTTGGGGGTCTCCACGTCCGCCCCAAAGCCCCAATGCCTCCTTTCGGGCGTCGGCCATAGGCCCGGTAACAAGGTATTTTTTGCCGCTTCGCTGTAAGGGGAGCGTCTTGTCTTTATTTTTCAAAAGCACCATGGAATGGGCGGCAAGATCTCTTGCAGCGTCACGATATTCTTCTTTCAAAAAAGCGGTGCTGTTATTTTCCTCACGGTAGGGATTTGCAAATATACCCGCCGCAAGCTTGACACACAAAATTCGCAGCACACTTTCATCGATGGCCGGTAGAATCTTTGGATCTTCCTCTGCAAGTGCTTCCAAAAACTCCACGTAGGCGCCGGAGTGCATATCCATATCACAGCCTGCAAGGAGGGCGCGGCGTGCCGCGTCTTTTTTGTCGCGGACTACCCGGTGATTGACCAGCTCTTCCACGCTGGTCCAGTCCGACACCACAAAGCCGGCAAACCCCCAAAGCTGCCGCAGAAGCTCTGTGAGATAATATCTGGAGCCGGTTACGGGAATTCCGTTGAGGGAATTGAATGAGGACATACAGGTCATTGCCCCGGCATCCAGTGCCGCCTTGTATACGGGAAGGTATTCTCCGTACAGGGTGCGTTCGCTGATGTCGCAGGATTCATAATCCCGGCCTCCCTCGCTGAGCCCATATCCGCAGTAGTGCTTGAAGCAGGCGGCCACATAGGGGTATCCGGTGTCCGGATTGATGGTTTGAAATCCCCGGACTCTGGCGGCGGCAACGGCGCTGCCCAGCAGCTTGTCCTCGCCGGCCCCCTCTGCGATTCTTCCCCAGCGGGGCTCCCGGGAGATGTCGATCATAGGGGAGTATACCCAGTTGATGCCCTCTGCATAGGTTTCCATGGCGGAGATGCGCTCGGAATTTTCAATTCTGTCCATATCCCAGCTGGCGGCGCCTGCAAGGGGAATGGGAAACAGTGTTCTGTCCCCGTGTACCATATCATGCCCGATAATCAGCGGAATTCCCAGCCGGCTTTCCTCCACTGCCAGACGCTGGAGGCGGTTGGCTGTCTGTACATCCGGCACGTTCAAAAAGGCGCCGATGGTTCCGCAGCGCACCAGATCCTCGTCCAGATTCCGCACGGTTCCCAGCAGATGCAGCTGGCCGATCTTTTCCCGAAGGGTCATTTTCTCTAAAATTTCCGCAGCCCTGGCCATGTAAGGCGACGGGTCAAACTTTTCGTGGTATTCTTTCATATGTATGGGATCCTTCCTGACAATATAAAGCAATCAAATTATATTTTATCATAGCGGACAGTAAAGTCAAGTGTGCAGCAGCATCTTTTTCGCATATTGGATGTCAGAACGGGAGATAGAGCGGAAAGCCAGCAGTAGGATTATATACATGACGGCAGCGGCGGCAATCTGGACAGGCATGGGAGGAACCAAATGCATAAAAGAGGTGAGCAGGCGGACGCCGGTGCAGGCAGCCAGCACAGATAGGGCGGGAACGGCAACCCAGCGCAGCCGAAACCGAATTTTTGTAACTGCCAGCATTCGGCTGATGCTGAGGGCGGCGTTGACCGTTTCCGTTATATAGACACAGGCCACATATCCCCAAATTCCAAAGTGAGGAACCAATGTAAGCACCAGGATCAGACTGAGCCCTGCGTCTAGAATATTTACCTTCATACAGTATACTTGCTGTCCAAGCCCTTTCAGGATGGAGTCTACAGAGGTGTCCAAATACATCAGCGGAACCAGCGGCGCAAAGGCAGCAATGTAGCGGCCGGCTTCCGCACTGTCGTAAACTCCTGTTCCCAGTGCATGGGAAAAGGCCAGAAAAATGCCGGCGACACCCATGGAAAACCACAGACTGACCCGGATGACCTTGATGCCGATTTCTCTGGCGCGGATTTTGTTGTCGGTGGCCAGGCATTCTGACAACTCCGGCACCAAAAGGGAGGCAAAGGCGCTGATTACGGAGGAGGGGAAAAAGATCAAGGGAAAGGCCATCCCATGTAGAACACCATAAGAGGCAAGGGAGGTTTCCGGATCAGTTCCGCTTTTGCGCAGCCCGGCGGGAATGGCAAGATGTTCCGCACACAGCAGTCCCTGACGCATGTAGGACCCGGCGGCCACCGGAAACGCAATGGAGGCAGCCCGGGACAGGGCGCCGGATTTTTGCCTGTGATAGAGTGGCTGTGCTGTAGTTTTGGAGGGGATTTTCACGCCCCGATCTGTGATGTAAAGGATTATGGCGAGAATCAACGAAGCAATTTCCGAAATAGCTGCGCCTCCTACCAGGGCGAGACAGGCATATTCTATTCCCTTAGGTGCGATAATCACAAGTCCGGCAGAGACCAGAGCGATTTGGATAAATTGCTCGCAGATAGAAATGGCTGCGTTTTTGTATACCTTGCGCAGGCCTGTGAAATATCCGGCCAGTGCGGAAGAAAGGGAAATAGGAACCAGTCCAATGCTCAGCAGGCGTAAGGAGGGAATGGTGCGGATATCTCCCAGTACATAGGTGCCCAGTATCCCAGAAAGGGTAAACAATAGAATTCCTGCAAAAAGGCCGAAGAACAGGCTGTAACCAATGCAGCCGGCCAGTTCTTCCCGAAGTGCCCGGCGCAGCGCTTTCCCGGTAACTCCGCTCTGTTCGCAGCGGGCCAGACGCTCCGATGTCATACGCACGGCAGCTAGATTGACACCGGACACTGCCAAGGTGATGGCGAGTGAGTATACGCTTGTCACAAGGGTAAAAAGCCCCAATGCCTGAGAGCCGATTTTCTTTGCCACAAAGGCGTTGAAGCTGACAGATATGGCTCGAAGGCCCACTGTTACGGCAGACAGCAGAACTGCATTGAAAAAATATTTTTGAGACTTGCTTGTTTGTTTCATATGTATACGAGCAGCGATATTCTTCAACCTCTGCTTTTCCTCCGTCAGTCTACTATATTCAAACAAACAGAGAAAGAGAACCCGCGCAGGTACTGCACGGGTTCTCTTTATAATTGGAAAGAATATTTTACTCTGCTTTTTTCTTGCTCAACATTACATTGGTAAGAATTCCCAAAATTAGGGCACAGGCAACAGAGGTAAGTGTGATTTCGCCGAAGGTCACGGTAAGGCCGCCGATACCGGAAATAAGTATGACGGATACGACAAACAGGTTTCTGTTTTCTTCCAGATCCACCTTTTGAATCATCTTCAGGCCGCTGACGGCGATAAAGCCATACAAGGCCATGCAAACGCCGCCCATGACACAGGAGGGAATGGAATTTACAAATATAATAAAGGGATTGATGAAGGATACCAGCACCGCTCCCACTGCAGCACCGATAATGGTGTAAATAGAGGCATTTCTTGTTATCGCTACACAGGCTACAGATTCGCCATAGGTTGTGTTAGGACACCCGCCGAAGAAAGCACCTGCGATAGACCCGATGCCGTCGCCCAGGAGAGTTCTGTGCAGTCCCGGATCCTCCAAAAGGTCCTTTTCAATAATGGAGGAAATGTTTTTGTGATCCGCCAGATGTTCTGCAAATACCACAAAGGCTACGGGAACGTAAGCTACGGCGATGGTGCCGATGTATTCCGCATTCAATTCGCCGAGACCATCTACTGCTGTCAAAAAGGTGAAGTCCGGAATCTCAAAGAAGGTTTTCAGTCCGACTTTTCCATCTACCAAAAGATTGCTGAATACGGAAAAATCAATGAGCTTCAGTGCATCCAAATCTGCCGCATTGCCGATAAGGGTCAAAATTACAGCGAAGGCGTATCCGCCCAAGATGCCGATAATAAAGGGGATCATTTTTACAGACTTTTTACCGTATGTGGAGCAGAGCGTGGTAATTGCCAGGGTAACTACGCCGCAGAGAATCGCGATCAGCGGGGAAGCGACCGGGTCACCTTCTAGGTTGACTACGTTTCCCTTGGTCAAATCGCTGACGGCGTTGCCTGCAAGAGAAAGACCAATCAGTGCCACCGTGGGTCCGATTACCACCGGGGGCATCAGCTTGGAAACCCACTTAACGCCTGCAATTTTTACTGCAATGGCGATGACAACGTACACCAGTCCTGCAAAGACCGCACCAATAATCAGTCCCAGGTATCCCAGCGACATGGAAACGGCACCTGCAAATGCAGTAGACATTGGGCCGATGAAGGCAAAGGAGGACCCGAGAAACACAGGGCTTCTTTTTTTCGTGAAAAGAATGTACACAAGGGTACCGATCCCTGCCCCAAACAGCGCCGCACCAGTGCTCATACCGTGGCCGATAATCACCGGAACGACCAGCGTTGCGGTCATGATTGCCAGCAACTGCTGCAGAGAGTAAATGATCAGCCGTCCCGCTTTCGGTCTGTCCTGAATGTCGTAAATCAGTTTCATACCTATCCTTTCCTGGCCTTTGTGCGAAAAAACGCACAAAGACGGCGTAAAAAAATAAATTTGAAGAGAAGCTCTCCATTTTTTACGCTGCACTGACCAACACCGGGGCTTACGAAGTCACACCGGTGCAAGCTTATATTGAGAGCGGCACCAGCCGCATATCAATCTACGCTTCTGCTTTCGCGAGGCATACCCGCCACTCCCCGTCAAATTCCTGCACCATTACTTGAATAATTTCATCGTGGGAGGTGGGGACGTTCTTTCCAATAAAGTCCGGCTTGATCGGCAGTTCCCGATGCCCTCGGTCGATAAGCACTGCAAGCTGTATGCTTTTGGGCCGGCCTGCAGAAAAGACGGCCTCGATGGCTGCGCGGACGGTACGGCCTGTATAAATTACGTCATCTACCAAAATTACGTTTTTGCCGGTAATATCTATGGGGAACAGACTATCTGCGGTACCTGTGGCGGTTTGCAGCTCTGTCAAATCGTCCCGGTACCGAGTGATGTCGATATACCCTACAGGTACAGTCACATCTTCAAATTTTTTTATGTTCGCGGCCAGAACTCTGGCCAGAGGAACGCCGCGTCGCCGAATACCGCAGAGACACAATTCATTGCAGCCACGGTTTCGCTCAATAATTTCATGTGTGATTCTGGCAAGACTACGCATCATTGCCGATTCATCCATTAAAGTTGCTTTGAAAATCACTTTTCACCGTCCCGTTTGTGTTTTCCTTTAAAAAAAGTCCTGCCCGCGGCAAGACTGCAACAATAGCTGTAAACCTTACCGGCTTCACGGAGCCGCTTAAAAATTCACTCATGTATTTATTTCTATAAAATTATAGCAGAATTTGTCTGAATTGTAAATAGATATTTGCAAAAAAATGAAAAATATCGAAAAAAGCCGGGTCAGCGGCTTTTTTCACATCGTTTATTTTGCTGTAAGTGCGTAGGCATATACGGTAAAATCTGCAACGGAATCCTCTGTTACAGTATCCGGCAAAGCAAAGGCGGTATCCTGCAGCGTGGTTTTTTCGCCGGCTACAAGGGAATAGGTGACACCGGATGCAATTATCCCAATGGGAGCCCCGTTTTCGTCAAACAAAACAGTGACTGTGCGCACGTTGTCAAGACTTTGATCTGTGATATTTTCAATGGTGCCTGTAACGGTCAAATCCCCAAGTGAATTGGCGGACAGGTCTGTATCTGTAACAGTCAGAGTACGTTTGACCATGGTTGCCTGGGTGATTTCCACCTGAGGCTGCAGTGTCAGCTGTGTGTCCGCTGTTACATCTGAAAGTGTAGTTTCAACATAGAAATATCCAGTTTCGCCTGCATTCAGCAGCCTGGGATAGGCTTGTACATTCCCTTTGCTTGCGACAACCTCCCCTGCAGCATTTTGCAAATCGAAGGTGGCGCTATCCAGACTAAGGGTTGTTTCCCCTGTATTTTCAATTTCGGCAATTGCCTGCATCCATACTGTGCCGCTGCCAATTTCATACAAATACACATTGGTATAGCCGATTTCGTAGTCGGGAGAGGCGTTTGGGCTGGTGGTAGGACGGGTCTGAACAGCGGCAGAGTTTTCCTCCGTATTTGCAGTATCTTCTGTTGTATTTGCCTCTTGAACAGTAGTTTCACCGCCAGTAGTGGCTTCTGTGGCAGAGGTGTCGCCGTCGGGATTGTTTTCTGTGGTACAGCCAGCCAGCAGCAATGCCATCAGAGCAAAGAGCAAGAGCATGGACAGCGTTTTTCGGATATAATTCATAACATTCTCCTTTGGACAATTATTCATACACAGCAGTCCTGCTGAGGAGTAATATGTTCCAGCTATTGATAAAATGCTATCATATTTGTCCATATTTGTCAAGAAATACGGCAATTCTGTTCCTTGGAAATTCTCAAAAAAAGCTGCCAAACCTGGCAGCTTTTTTCTTTGGTGACCCGTGGGGGAATCGAACCCCCGTTTCCGCCGTGAGAGGGCGGTGTCTTAGCCGCTTGACCAACGGGCCATGCATCGGCAAGAAACAGTATATCATAAATTTAGATAAATTGCAATAGTTTTTTGAGAAAATATTGTATTAGACCAATCCTATGCTCCCGGAGTTGCTGCGCAGCTCCCCACAAGGGGCCTTACTTCACCTAAAGCCTCCCCTGTGCAAGGGGAGGTGGCTCGCCGCAGGCGAGTCGGAGGGGTTGTTCGTAAGACAATCCCCCTGGCTTCACAGCGTGAAGCCATCCCCCTTTACACAAGGGGGACTTTTCGTTCTTCAGCCTCCCCTGTGCAAGGGGAGGTGGCTCGCCGTAGGCGAGTCGGTGGGGTTGTATTGTAAAAGAAAAGACAATCCCCCAGTTTTTGCTACGCAAAAACAGCCCCCTTTGCACAAGGGGGCCTTTGGGGGTGAAGCTTCGCGGGCAACTCCCCACAAGGGGACTTTTCGTTCTTCAGCCTCCCCTGTGTAAGGGGAGGTGTCAGCGTTAGCTGACGGAGGGGTTGCCTCACCTTTTGTGTTACTGCCTACTGTACTGCTCTGCAAATCATCTGAGCAGCTGCATCTATGCCCAGAGAGCCTGCATTCAGCATCATATCATAATTGCGGCGGTCGCTCCAGTCCCAGTCGGTGAATGTAGCGTAATGGCGGGCGCGTCCTTTATCTGATTTTGTAATTACATCCAGTGCCTTTTTCTGTGAATACCCATATTCCTCCACTGCGCGTTTAATTCGATTTTCCAAGGATGCATATATGAAGACTTTCAGCACATTCGGCTTATCTCGCAGAATAAAGTCTGCACAGCGGCCCACAATCACACAAGGTGAGGCGGCGTATCGTTGTATTACCTTTTGCTGGGCCAGAAATACCTGCATGGCAAGGGGCATAGAATTGGTTCCTCCCAGGCCCAGCATGCCATATGTATAGCTGTTTCCCATGGCCAGGTTATACAGGAAGCTGCTGGTGATTTCCTGCTCGTT
This sequence comes from Clostridiales bacterium, assembly GCA_018370615.1. Lineage (GTDB taxonomy): Bacteria > Bacillota > Clostridia > Oscillospirales > CAG-272 > Avispirillum. The sequence continues at coordinate 2,496 of JAGZAC010000027.1, read as the reverse complement.
GCTTTCAATAAAATCAGAAGAAAGTCCACTTTCCTTTGCAGCTTCATCAATCAGTTCTCTATCGTAATATGGAATACCTAAAAGCCTTGCAACCTCCTTGCCTACCGTTCTACCGCCGCTTCCCAGCTCACGGCCAATGGTGATTACATGATTCATATACAAAACCTGCCTTTCCATTTGGAGTATACAGTATTTTGCTGTATTTATATTCTTATCTATTATAATTTTAGCATATCTTTCCCAAAAAAGCAATTGCCCTTTGGATATTCCTGTGCCTTTTTAATGATAAAGGCACAGGAATTTTATCGAAACATGCCATGGATGAGCTGTTCCATTTCTTCCTTGCTTTCCGCAGCTCTGGCACGAGAAATCAACTCGTCCTGTTCCTGCAATGTCATTTTGGAAAAAGCATCAATTGCAGATGTATCTGTAGCAAGGGAGGCGGCGAAAGACGCCGGCATATAATATTTTTCATCCGGCGGATATTCTGGCATAAAAATCCCCCTTTTCTTTCTTTGATATTATTATTTTGCCCGCAGATGGATGCATGTTTCGAGGCAATTTTATGTTTATCTGAGAGAACTATTTACATTTATCCTTTTTTTTTATAAAATAGAAAAGGATAGTTAATAATAAAAAATGGAGTTATACATGTATTTGACAGACGAAATAAGAGCACTTGCAAAAGAAGCAGAGACGGCGCTCTTCGATATTTTCCAAAAAATTGACGAGACAGCCCGGCTGCGCACAGAACAGCTGCTGGATGTATTCCGGGAGGAGAGGGTGTCCGAATCTCTATTCTCCTCCTCCACAGGGTACGGTTACGGCGACCGTGGCCGGGATGCCATCGACCGGATTGCCGCCCGGGTATTTGGTGCTCCGGCCGGATTTATGCGTCCGTCTATTCTCAGCGGCACGCATGCGCTGACCATCGGACTATTCGGTTTGCTGCGGCCGGGGGATATTCTGTTGTCTATCACCGGCGCTCCCTACGACACCCTTCATGGAGTTATCGGCATCAGCGGGCAAAAGGGAAGCGGAAGTCTTTCCGATTTTGGAATTGAGTACATACAAGTTGAGCTGGGCACTGACGGCGGCATCGATTTGCCTGCGGTAGGCGCCGCGCTGGAGCAATATAAGGACCGGGTCCGTGTTGTCTTTCTCCAGCGCTCCAAGGGGTATCAAAACCGCAAAACGCTGACTGTCAGCGAAATCGGAGAGGCCGCGGCATTTGTCAAAAATCAGGCCGATTGGAATCCATATGTGGTGCTGGACAATTGTTACGGGGAGTTTACCGAAGACCGGGAGCCTTGCTGCTGTGGGGTAGACTTGATGATCGGTTCGCTAATCAAAAATCCCGGCGGCGGGCTGGCAGACTGCGGCGGGTACCTGGTGGGAAGCACGCAGGCAGTAGCGCTTGCCGCCAACCGGCTTACCTGTCCCGGTGTAGGGCTGGAGGTAGGGGCGTCTCTCGGACAGAACCGAAATTTGCTTCGGGGACTTTTTTACGCTCCTCATACTACTGCACAGGCCCTGCGGACGGCGCACCTTGCCGCTTATATGTTCCAGCAGCTGGGATATGCGGTGCATCCCGGTCCATTTGAACTTCGCAGCGACATCATACAAACGGTACAGTTGGAACGAGGTGAGGCATTGGTGGAGTTTTGCAAGGGCATTCAGTCTGCTTCTCCTGTTGACGCATTCGTGTCGCCGGAGCCATGGGACATGCCAGGATATGATGATCCTGTAGTAATGGCCGCCGGCGCGTTTGTGGGGGGCTCCTCCATTGAGCTATCTGCAGACGGGCCCATGCGTCCACCCTATCTGGCATTTTTGCAGGGCGGGCTTACCTATGAAAGTGCGCGGCTGGGAATCATGGCTGCGGCACAGCGGTGTGGTTTCAAAAAATAAGCTGTATAGAAAAGCCTTCCCTGTATGGGAGTTACCACGCAATTCCCCACAAGAGGGACTTTATAAATTAGATTTCTCCAAAAGACAATCCCTCAGTCTTCGCATACGCGAAGACATGCCCCCGGAGATGCTGCGCATCTCCCCACAAAGGAGCCTTGAGAAAAAAGCCTCCTCACAAGGGGCCAAATGACAATCCCTCAGTCGACTACGTAGACATGCCCCCGGAGTTGCAAAGCAACTTCCCACAAGGGAGCCTATACGAAACTCAAGCCTCCCCTGTGTAAGGGGAGGTGTCAGCGTAGCTGACGGAGGGGTTGTAGCAAAGCATTCTTCTCACTGAGGAATTTTTCCTTACAGCTGTTTCTTTTTCCATCGAGGGCCTGCCGCGCGCCGCTGCTTGAAAAAATCAGTCAAAACCGCGGCACATTCCGCTTCCATGATTCCAAAGGTAACCTTTGGATGATGGTTCCATGAAAAATCATTCAAATTGATTACACTGCCAAAAGCGCCCCCTTTGGGGTCTCTTGTACCAATGACCACAGACGGGATTCTGGCGTTTATAATGGCGCCGGCACACATGGGACA
>JAGZAC010000026.1 GCA_018370615.1 Clostridiales bacterium | reverse complement strand
CTGTATAGCAGACGAACATGCGATCACCGTACGGCAGAATCCTGCCGACCTGCGCCGCCGTACCTATGAGACTCTTGCACTGTATATCGCCTGCGGCCTGGATCCGGAGAAGAACGTCATTTATGTGCAAAGCCATGTTTCCGCTCATGCGGAGCTTGGCTGGATCTTGGACTGCTACACCATGTTCGGTGAGCTTTCCAGAATGACCCAGTTCAAAGACAAAAGCAAGAAAAATGCCGAAAATGTCAATGCGGGCTTGTTCACATATCCTGCGCTGATGGCCGCAGATATTCTTCTGTACCAGACAGAGCTGGTTCCTGTAGGGGACGATCAAAAGCAGCATTTGGAAATCACCCGGGATATTGCCGGTCGATTTAACGGAATTTATGGGGACGTGTTTGTGATTCCCGAGCCTTTTATCAGTAAGACTCCCTCTGCCAGAATCATGAGTCTGGCAGAGCCCACCAAGAAAATGAGCAAATCGGATGAAAATGAAAACGCCACCGTGCGAATTTTGGATCCAAGAGATGTGATTATACGCAAGTTTAAACGCGCCGTCACCGATTCCGATACTGTAGTACGTGCCGGCGAGGGAAAAGACGGAATTATCAATCTTATGTCGATCTACAGCGCCCTTACCGATAAAACTTTTCCTGAAATTGAACGGGAATTTGCAGGGAAAGGATATGGAGATTTTAAGCTGGCAGTGGGGGAAACCTGCGCCGATGTTCTGGCGCCGGTACAGGAGGAATATGCACGGCTCATCGCTGACAAAAAATACTTAGAGGATGTAATGGCGGACGGCGCCAGAACGGCGGCCAGAGACGCAATGAAAACCCTTTCCAAGGTGCGCAGAAAGATCGGCTTTACCGACTTACCTCGATATTGATGATGGAAGAAACTATCGTCTGTGTGGTGGACCGAGTAGAAGAAGGTATCGCAATATGCTTTTCAGATAACGATGCCAGAATGGTTACTTTTCCCACTGCAGAATTTGAAAAAGTACGTGAAGGGGATGCGCTGGTGCTCACTTTAGCAGTGCAAAACGGGCAGCAAACCGTCGTCCGTATACGTCCGGCAACTGCTGCAGAGCACACAGACCAGAAGGAGCAAAATGCTCGGCGGCTGCGCCGCCTGTTTGATAAAAACGAAAAATAAGCTACCGGCAAAACAGTTTTGGAGATAAAAATGAAAACAAAAGCAGTCAGATTATATGGAGTAAACGATATTCGCACAGAGGAATTTGAGCTTCCTCCGCTTGGGGAGGATCAAATCCTGGCAAGAGTGATTTCAGACAGCATCTGCATGTCCTCCCACAAAGCCGCCCTGCAGGGCGCCGCGCACAAGCGTGTGCCGGACAATGTGGCAGAGTCCCCCATTATTTTGGGGCACGAGTTCTGTGGAGAGCTGATTGAAGTAGGGAAAAAGTGGCAGGGCAAATTCAAAGCGGGAGATCGTTTTGCCATTCAGCCAGCCATCAACTACAAAGGATCCCTTGCCGCGCCTGGATATTCCTACCACGATATCGGCGGTGGCGCCACTTATGTAATCATTCCCAATGAAGTAATGGAGTGCAACTGCCTGCTCCCTTACCGTGGCGAAGCCTTTTATTGGGGCAGCCTGGCGGAACCCATGAGCTGTATCGTGGGGGCTTTCCATGCTAACTATCACACTGACCCTGGAAAATATGAACATCACATGGGTACGGTACAAGGCGGTGCCATGGCGATTTTAGCGGGAGCGGGTCCCATGGGATTGGGAGCGGTGGACTACGCTATCCACGGCGGACGTCCTCCTTCCCTTTTGGTTGTCACAGATATCGATGCAGAACGACTCTCCCGTGCCGCATCGCTGATCACAGCGGAGGAGGCAAAAAAACACGGTGTAGATTTGCGTTATATCAATACTGCCGATATAGAGGACCCTGTCACCTATATGAAAGGACTCACTGGAAAGGATGGCTTTGACGACGTATTTGTGTTTGCTCCGGTGGCTTCAGTAGTAGAAACGGCAGATGCAATTTTGGGCAGAGATGGATGCCTGAACTTTTTTGCCGGCCCCACCAATCCGGAGTTTTCCGCAAAATTTAATTTTTACAATGTGCATTATGCCTCTACACACATTGTGGGCACCTCTGGCGGCAACAATGAAGATTTAATCGAAGCCCTTCGCCTGATGGAGCAGCAGAAGGTAAATCCCTCCTGCATGATTACCCATATTGGAGGGTTGGACGCAGATGCACAGACAACCATCGACTTGCCAAAAATTCCCGGCGGCAAGAAACTGATTTACACCCATGTAACGCTGCCTTTGACAGCCATTGCCGATTTCCGCACGGTAGCGGAACAGGGTGGTGAGCATGCCGCTCTTTTTGCAGACCTTGCAGACATTTGTGAAAGGAATAACAATCTTTGGTGCCCCGAGGCAGAGAAGCGCCTGCTTCGCGATGTTGATTTTACGCTGTAAAAAATTATAAACTTGCCAATGGAATCCAATTGACAATTTTACAATCCCCACCCGCTACGCGGGATTGGCGGCCCCCGGAGTTGCCTTGCAACTCCCCACAAGGGGGATTCTCTAACTTAAGCCTCCCCTGTGTAAGGGGAGGTGTCGACGTAGTCGACGGAGGGGTTGTTATTTTGAACTTGCATAAGTGAACAATCCCCCTGTCTCCGCACATGCGGAGACATCCCCCTTTACACAAGGGGGACCTTTCGTTCTATGCCTCCCCTGTGCAAGGGGAGGTGGCACGGCGTAGCCGTGACGGTGGGGTTGTAAACACATCCATTCACAAAAAAGCGTCGGCTCTCTTGCCGACGCTTTTTCTTTTGATTAACCTGTGATACCGGAACGCTCGATACCCTGAATAATATACTTTTGCGCAAAAATATACAAAAGCAACAACGGCAACAATATGAGAATACCGCATGTATTGGTAATTGCAGTATTATACATATTGGAAGCAGCGCCTGTGATATTGAGAGACGTAGGAATCGCCACAATATCAGGCATCAGGGTAGGGCCAGAAGTTGTATAGAACAAGTCTGTGTAGAAATTGTCTGTCCATTGCCATGAGAAGGCAAACATAAACACAGTAATCATCATAGGAATGGACAACGGGAGAATAATCTGAATGAAGGTACGGAACACACCGGCACCATCCACATAGGCAGATTCTTCCAGTTCATCCGGTACTCCCTTAAAGAACTGACGCATCATAAAGATGTACAAGCCATTCTTAAAGGCAAGAGCAGTTGCAGACAAAATCCACAGCGGCCAGTATGTATTGATCAGGTTCAGCGATGGATTTTCCAACAGCCTTAGCCAGTCTACCACACCGCCTCCAAGCAGGTTGAGTATTCCTAAAATATCAAAATATCGGAATTCCATAAACATGGAAAGCTGCAAAGTAGAGTGGGGTACAATCATAGTGAAAATAACCAGAAGGAACAGCAACTTGTTAAATTTAAACTTAAACTTTGCAAACCCGTAACCTACCAAGCAGCAGACAAATGTCTGAAGCAAAGCACAGGAACCAGCTAAAATAAAAGTATTTAACAGGGCTGTCAGGTACCCGTTTTCCGTAATAATTGCTCTGTAAATATCCAATGTAGGATATTTGGGAACCAACCGTACTGTCACATCCACAAAATCCTCAGGACTCATGAAGGAGGATGCAATCTTGGAATAAAACGGGAACAGTATTACGTAGCACACACCAAGAAGCAGAAGGAAGCGGAACACATACCATACGACACGTTTGAGGAAATACAGAGACAGATATTTTGATCTGAGGCGTTCGAGAAGAGGTGTGCGGTCAAACTCGACGCGAATTTTATTCTTGCTCTCTCTTTTTATCTTGGGAGCTTTTTGGGCCTGATTTGTCATTTGCACAATCCTCCTTTCTCAGTCTTTCCTCTGATAGAACACGAACAGGCTGATAATTCCCGCTACGGCAGCTACAATTACCATAACCAGCAGGAAGTACATCCATGCCATTGCAGAACTGATTACGTTTCCGTCGCCTGCAGAGCTATACAATTCATTTACATACGCCATAACCGAGTTGCTTCCCGATGTAAATGAATCAATGACCGTATAGATGGCATTTACCAAAATCATCGGAGAAATCATCGGCAGCGTAATCTTCCAGAAGGTTTCCCAGGAAGAAGCGCCTTCTATCTGGCAAGACTCATAAATTGCAGGGGAAATACCCTGAAGCCCTGCCAGAAAAATCAGCATTTGTACGCCGGAACGGTTGACAATATCAAAGATATTGTTAACCAGATCCGTAACCCAGGTAACCAGCTCGCTTCCTACGATCATATTGCTAAACAAATTTTGAATGTCCGCCGCAGATATAATCTCCGACACGCTAGTTCCAGTAGTATTTCCCGTATCGATTCCCTCAGTAGTAGAACTCATATAGTCACCCAATGTATTGCCGGCATCAATATCAGCAATTAACCCTGTTGTAAGAAGCACAGGAATAAAGAAAATTGCACGGAATGCTGCCCGCCCCGCCATTTTTTGATTTAGCAAAATGGCAATAAACAAGGAGAAGAGAAGAATCGCCGGAATCTCTATAATCAGTCCCGTGAGGCCGGTCAGCAGCGTTTCTACGAATGTAGCGTCGCTCAATGCAGCCTGATAGTTACCGAGGCCAACCCAAACCAGTTCGTACCCGCCTCCGGTAATAATATCAATTTCGTGGAAGCTGTATCTGATAGAATCATAAATAATCGGCAGATAAATCAGGAGGAAGCCCAAGAGAAACGGGGCAATAAACAGCCACCCTGCTCTTGATTTTTTCACCTGCAAGCTGGCGCCGCGCTTTCTCTCTTTGACTACGCCAAGCTCCGGGCTGTTATTTGTTTTTATTTTTTTTAGTAAAGCCATATTTTCCTCCTTTCCTTACCCGTCAATTCTGACGAAGTTCAGTGCTTCCACCTGATAGGTTTCTCCGTCATACTCAACAGTAACATCGTAGGAATTGTAGTTAATGATGAAATTCGTTCCTGTCTCATATTCCACACGCACTACAGTACCACTGACAGTTTCGTATCTTTGACTGTTCTGACTGGAGGAGGAGCTGCCGCTGTAAGTCGAACTTGAGCCGCTAGTATAATCAGAATCTGTATCGCCGCCGCCTCTTTGTGCTTCCAATTCCGCACGCAGTCTCTGGCGTTCTTCTTCTGCTGCTCTTTCTTCTTCACTTTCCTGGTCCTCTACAGTGACCTCCTCTGTCTCATCTTCGTCCATGATACGCATAGCGCTCATAAACTCGTGATCAACAATGAGAGATGTTTGCAAGTCACGCAAAGATTCATTGATGGTGTCGTAATACGTAACCATATCATCTTTCCACACATCATAAGCAACAGAATAATACCTGTTGTACGTGTCAGATTCCTTGAGAGCATTGGTGTTTTGATAGCACAGAATAAAGTACAGGCTTGCACCATTTTCAATTGCTTTGAGGAAAGAATACTGTACATCGCCCTCCATATTCAGTGCGCTGCCCGTATAGTTTACATAGCCGTGCAGCACCATCGATACAAAGGGAACAGACTCGCTGGCACGCAGGAAGTTGCTGGACTCTGTAGGCAAATCCAAAATATGATTTACATACGGCAGCACATATGCATTTCCTCCGTTGACCATGACGTCATATTTTTCGGAAAGGCTTTCCAGCATCTGCAGTGTAAATTCTTTGGAATCTTCCCGGTTGTATGGCTCTTCTTCATCAAAGTCGGAGTTCAAATCGGTTCCCAAAGTGGATACGGATATTGCCTTGGCATCGTACTCGCTGTAATCTTCTTCAAACTTCTCATAGAAGTAATCGTACACAGACGCAGATATTGCCAGGGCAGAATCAGATTCAAAGCTCTGCATTGCCGCATCATATTCTCTCTTGGACATGTATCTGTCGTCGATAGACTTTATAAGATCTCGTTTTTCCCAAACGCCGTCAAACCAATCTGAGCTTTTCATGTAAGCGAAGTCGAAATCAGGATATACGCCGAAACCATTTTCCTCGCCGCTTGCAAGAAGATCTTCAAATCCAGACTTTCCGCCCAATTCATTCACCCAGGAAATCTTGGATGGATAGGTATTATCCAGACCGCCATTGTAGCTGCCGGTCAGGCGGAAATTGATATTGGTAACTCCTTCCCCAGACAGCTCACTGTAAATGGTTTCCACATCCTCAAAGGTCGTCAGGGCTGTGTCGACCGTTACTGGGAAAGAAAGGACGCGGTCGGTAGTCTCAATTGAGCCGAATGTTTCGAGATACAATGGCATATCATCGTCCACATCATCTGCCGTCAATCGAGTGATATAGCCGTTGTTTTCCAGATAATCCCGATATGCAGCTGCCATTCCCACATAGGAAGGCTCATAGTAATCCTCTATGCCTGCCGCTGCAGCTTTATTCTCATCTGTAAGCAATACATAATTGATCGTGTAAGACCCGGAATACTTCCGATCGGTCGTCACTGTCCAAGAAGCATTGGAACCTACAGAAATGGAATCGGCCAGATTATAGGAGTCAGAAGGACGCGGATTAAAGCTTGCATAAACGGTATTATAGCAGTGCAGCCTTCCTCCATGGGAACTCATTAGATTCGCCATGGAATCTCCTTCGGTGATAATGGCAAAATACCCTCTTTGAGATGTGGTGCTTTCCCTGGTGGTCGCAGATGTCTCTTCCTTCTCTTCCACTACACCAAACACAGGCATGCGCATAACCTCAGAATGCTGGCCGGATATTGTATGATAAGCGTAGTCGGCACCGTACATCTGCCCGGAAACATTATAGTTTACACCATATACATCTTCAAATCGAATCAACGTTCCGGACCCGTCCGGGATAAATGTATATCCTGTATTCAAAGAGCTTCCGCATCCCATATAAGGAAGCATGGTTACAGACTTCAGTACATAGTTGGATTCGTCGAACCGTATACCGTTGGCCGGCAGGCGCGCCTGCAGACCGTTTTCCGTAAAGGTATACTCAATTGCCATCTTGAAGTTGGCAGGCGCTTCATCTGTGTTGGTGTAATCACAGTCAGCGTGGTCCTGCTCCATCTCTTCATATGTATATGTAGGACAGTAAGCCTTGATAATAGTTTCCAAGTCCTGAAGCTCCCCGGAAACGATACTGGTATCACAAACATATACTGCAAACTGCCGGGTAATCGGGAAGGCCGCTTCGATCTCCATTACATTCTGCTCTGTCAAGGAGGTGTCGGAAGTATCATAAAGGGTGTAGAAGGACATGAGTCTATCCTTATATGTCCCGTCTGGAATGTTAGCCAAAATCATCGTTTCAAAGCGAGTTTTGGAAATCATACGGGGAACCAGACGCGTAGTCTGCAGCTCACCGACTGTGTATTCCACACGTAGACCGTTCTTGATGTTCTTATAACTAATCTGTCCCCGAAGGGCCGCCTCCGTGTAAGAGTACATAGTTGACTCTACACCGTTGTCTTCATACGTTACAGCGAGCTGAGATAAAAGCTGCTGTTTGGTGGATGCAGATGCCCAGTTGTCTACAGCTATATCATAGGGGTTGGAGAACAGAGACTCGCCCGTTCTGGTATCTACAAAGGCAATTTCTCCTGTAAACTCTTCAATCCACAGCTGATAATCTCCCTGTTCTCTGGCAAGCACCATGTCTCTGAGCTTTGCCTCAGGCGTATTGTACGCTTGCGTAATATAGCTGATAATGGGGTTTCCATCTTCATCTATTTTGTCCTCATATGCCGCGGAGGTATCAATCACAGAGGCATATCCTGTTGCGGCAATGGCGCCTATCACTGTAAGAAGGGACAGGAAGGCAGATAATATTCGTTTCATTTTCATTATTACCTCCTTCCCTACACTCTATATTGTACTTCATTCACAATGCTGAGGACGAAGCTGACCATTCTTGTAATCAGTGTAGAGAACAGCACTGCAATAAACATAATGAAAATCATTCCCACAATCGTCACGACAGTAATCACAACGCTTTTACCAAAAGAATAGTCGTGGGTGATCATCATACCGAAAAAGAGGAGAATCCCCGCCCAGAAGAAGGCTACTGTATTGATCATCGTAATAAAGGTACCTTCTTCTGCCACCAGTACATTGGAAAGAAGCGTACTGGGGATAATCAGAAGCGGCAGAGGAAGCAGAGCGTAGCAACTCGCCACAAAAACATCGGAAAAGCTTCCCTCACCGTCAAACAGCGTAGTCAAACACCAGTTTGCAATCACCCAAAGGAGAAGCGGAACTAGCACAGATAAAAGAGTCATAAAGATATTTGCTGTGTTTGCGTCCTCTCCGCCGAAAATATAACCGGTACCCACTGTTTGATAGAAAAATGCCAGAACAGTGATAACCAAAATTACAAAGGCGCTGCGCACACTGCCGCGCTTCTCATGCTTCAAATCCCAGAAGCCGTCAAATGGATGGAAGATCACATGGAAGGCATACAGCAGCTCTTCCCGAATGTTCTTTTGCCCTACCTTCAGTGCTACAATTCGGTTGCGCTTGGCAGCATATCCAAAGAATTTTACAACAAGCACGGCGATGACTATGACTACAACCGGAATAATCAGGAAGAAGTTGGATATCCATTCCTTACGAATTTCTCCGTAGGAATCTGAATATCCGCTGCTATCATAGGCAGCCCTGTAATATTCCATGGCCTCCTCATAATTTCCTTGCTGATAAAGCGCCGAGGCAATTCCCACATAGGCTACGTCAAAGTTGTTGTTTCGCTTCAGGATTTCCTCCCAGTCGCTGATTTCCGCCTCATTGTTTCGCTCATTTTGATTTTTTAGAGCATTGATCAAAATGTCACCATATTCCGTTCGCCGATATACAGTAAAACTATTATTTTCCTTATCCAAAAGCAACATTTTGTCGTCTTGGTAAACAACCGCTTCGATACTGGCTATGGAACCTGTCTGGTTACCGCTGTCCCCAAAAGCAAACAGCAGATTGCCGTCAGAGTCGTAAGTAAATACTTTGGAGCGCTTTTCGTCAATGATGGACCAAGTTCCTTCCGGCCCTACTGCCGCATCGATAATGACAGAAGCGCCTCTAATCGCGCTGGTTTCATCAGTAGATACTTTTACTTCTCCGATAGGATCGAAGAATCCGTTCCTGCGCATAATGTCTGTTCCGGATACGTTTAGTTTTTTTACGGGCACCACTGAACTTTGCTCTGCGTCCTCATCGGGGGAAGAAGCAGTGACATACAAAAAGTTATCCTCATCGATGGTAATATTGTTATACTCAGTAGAAACCATGGTTTCATCATCGTTGATGCCCAGATTTCTCCAGAAGGCTTCCCATGGAGACAGAGAAACTCTTTGTGCACCGATGTACCCGTAGAATTCCTCATTGTCCCCCATTACAATGATACCTTCATAAGTAGTAGAGGATACAACAAACATTCTGCCGTATTCGTCTACAGCAACAGCTACCGGCCGGTAAATCGCATCATCTTCTATCAAAGAACTCTCCGGCTGGCCTACTGTTTTCACAAAGTTACCCTCTCGGTCAAAGATGACAATACGGCTGTTTTCCGTGTCGCAAGCGTAGATAAAATCAGAGGTGATAAATACGCCGGATACACCGGAAAAGGTGTCAGGAACACCCTGTTCATTTATAAAGGAATTGATAGTGAAACTGTTCCTATAATATCTGTCCAGGACATAGATGGCGTTCTGTGTTCCATCTACAATATAGACATTTCCGTCTTCATCTACCTCCAAATCCCGGGGGTCTTCAATCGTAATACTGTTACCACTCCTGTCCGGACCAATGTAGTCAGCGTCCACAACCTCATCTGGCACATATGCATCCGGAGAGTGCAGTACAAAGCCGGTAGAAGAATATGTATATGTGGTATACGGTGCTGCTGCGGATACTGCCACAGGCAGTACAAAAAGCAGTGCCAATGTGACCAGGAGTATTTTAATTGATTTTTTCATAAATACCTCCTTAGTCCTTCATACCGCTGGAACCCATTGTTTCGATAATCTTACTCTGGGAAATGACAAACACCACAATCGGCACAATCATCATAACAACGGTCGCGGCTGCCGAAGCGCCGGAACGGACGACGCCTTCCAGCAGCACCTGGTTGATGGTGAAATTCAGCGTCTTCAGCTCCTCGCTGTAGAGATAAATATTTTGTCCCGTATTCCAAAGACCCTGGAAGGAGTAGATAATCAGCGTCAGCCAGGCCGGCTTTACCATGGGCATGGCAATGGACCAGAAGGTCCGAAACTCACTGGCACCGTCCAAACGGGCACTCTCCAAAATCTCCGTAGACACGTTGGAGTCTATAAATTGCTTCATCAAGTACAATCCCAGCGGCGTCGCAAGATTCATTATAATGATCGCCCAGTAGGAGTCCAATAGACCCAATCGCGCAATGACGACAAACACCATCAGGGAAGCTACTTCCGACCCGATCATCAGGGATTTTTGAATCACCTGGAAACAGAACTTGTGTCCGGGGAAAGGAAGCTTGGACAGCGCATACGCACAGAGCGAGGAAAGAATCAGGTTTCCAAAGGTTCCGCATACCGTGATAAATACTGTATTGAACAGATATCTGGAAAACGGCACCCAGGAAGTATTCAGCAAATTAAATAAATCTGAGAAGTTATCAAAGGACGGATTGGAAACCCACATTCGGGGGGGAAAGTAAAACAATTCGTCCAGCGGCTTCAGTGACTGAATAATCAGGTAGTACATGGGGAAAAACATGAGAATGCCCAAAAGGATCATAAAAATCGCAACGCCGAAATCCCCGCCGGCGGAGCGGCTCAACACCACTCGATGCTTTCTTGTTCTTAATTTTTTCATCAGCTCTTACCCACCTTTGAAAGCAGCTTCTGCACCAGCAAGTTTGTTCCCACCATCAGGAAGAAAAGCACCATGGAAATGGCACTAGCATATCCAAACTCCCAACGGGTACCTCCGTACTCACTGAGATGATGGGAAAGCGTATATCCCACGTAGTCTGTGGGAATGCCTCCGCACAATGTGGTAACAATAGCACCAAATCCGAAGGAACTGGTAATGGACATAATTGCACCGAACAAAAGCTGCGGCTTCATGCTGGGAAGAGTGATGTACCACAGCTCCTGCCATCGGTTGGTGATACCGTCCACTGCGCCGGCCTCTATCTGGCTCCGGTCCAGCCCCTGGAACCCTGCAATAAAGGAAAGGAACGCCGTGCCAAGGGACATCCACAGGGCGACGAAAATACAAACGGGCATAATCCAATCCGGATCCGAAGTGAAAAGGATCGGGGTGTCAATCAGTCCCCAGTTCAGCAGCCAACCATTGATTAGACCGTATGAGTCTCCGGAAAAAATATAGCTAAATACTACATAAGCGCCGGTACAGAGAGACGGAGCATAGAAAATCAATGTTACAAACGCACGCACCTTTGGAGTAAGCTCGTTGATAAACCATGCCACCACAAAGGACAAAATATAAGAACCGGGACCCACAGTTACCGCAAAAATCATCGTATTTTTTAGCGCAGTAACAAACAAATCGTCGTTCAAAAACAGGTTGACATAGTTGTTCAAGCCCACCCACTGGGGCGGCTGCAGCAGGTTATAGTCTGTAAAGCTTACAAACATACCGAAAACGACAGGGATAACGGTCATCAAAATGAATATAATCATATACGGCGCAATCATTAGATAGCCGATTTTATACTGCTTCATCAGATGCCA
>JAGZAC010000025.1 GCA_018370615.1 Clostridiales bacterium | reverse complement strand
TTGCCCTTGGAGAAGACCGGGGATATACTTTTAAAGATTTTTCCACCGTAGAAGACAACGAAAAGCTGTCCCTGGTGGAAAAGCATCTGGTAAGTCCCGAGTTTGCAAAAAAGAGTACTCCCTGTGCCCTGATAGAAAATGAAGATAAGCAGGTATACGTGATGGTCTGCGAGGAAGATCATCTCCGTATTCAATGTATTCGTCCCGGATTCGATCCGAAAGGCGCAATGGAGGCCGCGCTGGAGGCAGACACCGCCATCGATGCCAGCCTGCACATCGCCTTTGACGAAGAACTGGGATACCTTACCCACTGCCCCACCAATTTGGGAACGGGCCTGCGGATTTCCGTGATGATGTTCCTCCCTGCCCTAACCATGACCGGCAGAATCAAAAGCATACAGGGACAATTGTCCAAAATCGGCCTCACCGTTCGCGGCACTACGGGGGAAGGCAGCGCGGCAAAGGGATGCCTGTATCAGTTTTCCAACTGTGTAACCCAGGGCGTCACAGAAGAAGAAATTCTGAACAACCTGCGGGAGGCTGCCGGCAGCATCGCCAGAGCGGAACGGGAAACCAGAAAACAGCTTCTGGAAAATAATGAAGACGCGCTCCGCGACCGGGTAATGCGTGCCATGGGAACCATGAGCAGTGCTTATATGGTAGACACGGAAGAATTGTACCGCCTTTACGCCGACGTGCGCATGGGCATCGCCATGGGCATCTGCGAGGGAATAACCTATCCCCAGTTAGACTCCTTGCTCATTCGGTGCATGCCAGCGACACTAACCTCCCAATCCGGGAAAAATCTATCCCCGTCCCAGCGCGATAAGCTGCGGGCCGAAATTCTCCGATCAAGTATGCAGCCAGTGGGCTGATTGACGAATTGGAAGAAAAACTGCAAAAGGAAAGGATGAATATTATGATGATCAATAGATTTACGCAAAAAGCGCAGCATGCTCTTACAAAAGCACTGGCTACTGCCCAGGAAATGGGGCATACCTATGTAGGTACAGAGCATATCCTGATGGGCCTGCTGCTGACGGAAGACAGCATTGCCAGACGGATTCTCACGGAACGTGGCGTGAGCGCAGAAGCCACCAAAGAGCTCATCGCTTCCTCCGTAGGTACAGGAACGCCCTCCTCCGTTTCCTCGGCAGATATGACGCCTATGACCAAAAAGATCATTGAGGAAAGTGCCTTTGCCTCCAGCCGGATGTCCCACAACTACATCGGCACAGAGCATCTGCTGCTCGCCATTATCGGCGAAGAAGACAGCTTCGCCAATAAGCTGATCCGTGCCCAAAACGCATCGATTACGGATATCAAAAACGATCTGTTTGAATATTTCGGCGCCGGATTTGAAGAGCAGCGGGGAGAGACTTCCCAGAAATCCGCCGCCAAAGGAGACAAAGACGCCGTTCCCGGCGCACCTACGCTGTCCAAATACGGCACAAATCTGTGCAAAGCGGCAAAGGAAGGCCGGAACGATCCTATCATTGGACGAGACAACGAAACGGAACGTGTAATTCAAATTCTTTCCAGAAGGACAAAGAACAATCCATGTCTGATTGGGGAGCCCGGCGTAGGTAAAACTGCTGTTGTGGAGGGCTTAGCCCAGCGAATTGTCGACGGCGCCGTGCCGGAAAACCTGCGGGACAAGATCATTGTAACTCTGGACATCTCCTCCATGGTAGCCGGTGCAAAATACCGGGGTGAATTTGAGGAGCGTATGAAAGGTGTCATGGAAGAGGTAGCAAAAGATCCCAGGATCATCCTCTTCGTAGATGAAATCCACACCATCATCGGCGCCGGCGGTGCGGAAGGCGCCGTAGATGCGGCCAATATCATTAAACCGGCACTGGCCCGGGGGACAATGCAGCTGATCGGTGCCACTACCATCGACGAATACCGTAAGCACATTGAAAAGGACGCCGCACTGGAGCGTCGGTTCCAGGCCGTTATGGTAGGCGAGCCCTCTCCGGAAGAGGCAGTGCAGATTCTGAAGGGCCTGCGGGATAAATATGAAGCACACCACAAGCTGAAGATCTCCGATGAGGCCATCGAAGCGGCAGTGCAGCTGTCCGTCCGGTATATCGGCGACCGTTATCTGCCGGACAAGGCTATTGACTTGATTGATGAAGCAGCTTCCCGTCTGCGGATCAAGGGCTTTACCCCTACGCCGGAAGTAAAAGAGCTGGAAGAAAAGCTGCGCGGCGTTACCGCAGAAAAAGAAGAAGCTATTTTGGGCGAAGATTACGAGCGAGCCGCAAAGCTGCGGGATGATGAAAAGAAGCTGCAGGACGAAATCGCGTCCGCCCGCAAGGATCCCAACCAAGCGACAGACGCAGTGGTAGGCCGCAGTGATATTGAAGACATCGTCACCGCGTGGACAGGAATTCCCGTGAAAAAGCTGGCCGGTGAGGAAAGCGAGCGGCTGCTCCACTTGGACCAGCTGCTGAAGGAACGGATCATCGGTCAGGACGCTGCAGTGGAGGCAGTGGCCAAAGCGATCCGCAGAGGCCGTACAGGTCTGAAGGATCCCAACCGTCCGGTAGGCTCCTTCATCTTCCTGGGTCCCACAGGCGTGGGCAAAACAGAACTGGCCAAAGCCCTTGCCGAGGTAATGTTCGGCGATGAAAACGCTATGATCCGTATCGACATGTCCGAATATATGGAAAAGCACAGCACTTCTAAAATGATCGGTTCTCCTCCGGGATATGTAGGCTACGATGAAGGCGGTCAGTTGACGGAAAAAATCCGCCGCCATCCTTACTCTGTGGTTTTGTTTGACGAAATTGAAAAAGCCCATCCGGACGTGTTCAACATCCTCTTGCAAATTTTGGAGGACGGTATTCTCACAGATGCGCAAGGCAGGCGAGTGGACTTCAAAAACACCGTCATTATCATGACCTCCAACGTAGGCGCCGGCAGTATCGTAGAGCCGAAAAAGCTGGGCTTTGCCCCGGATTCAAGCAACGGCGATACAGACATGCGCCAGAATGTAATGGACGCACTGAAGCAGACCTTCCGTCCGGAATTTTTGAACCGTGTGGATGAGATTGTCATTTTCAATAAGCTGACAGATGAAGACATTCAAAAGATTGCCGGTCTGATGCTTCGGGAGGTTGCAGGACGTATCAAAGCCCAGGGCATTCACATCACCTTCGATGACGATGTGATAGCAATGCTGGCAAAGGAAGGCTTTGACCCCGTATACGGTGCAAGACCTCTGCGTCGGGCAATTGTCCGGAAGGTGGAGGATAGCTTCTCGGAGGAAATGCTTTCCGGGAGCATCAAGGAAGGCGACCGGGTACGGGCTGTCCTGCGGGACGGCGCCATCGCCTACGAAAAAGAAAACAGCAATGCATAATGCAAAAACAGGACGCTTGCCGGGGCAAGCGTCCTGTTTTCATCTGCAGGCTCCGTCTACATACTTCACAATGGTTATGTGCGAATACTTCCCTCCTGCAAAGTTTACCAAATCCTCCATACTTTCCTTGAAAATATTTGCATTCCACGCCGACAGCTTCTCAAAATCTGCAAATCCATGTATTTCTACATACATGGGATCTCCTACCATCTCTCTCATGCAATCCCAGAACGCACTCCAGTTTTCCCCGTAATAGTCGGGAAAATCAAACACCCGCTTAAACTGCGCGTGTATCTCGTCCAAATTTTTGCACCCTGTAAAATCTATGATGTACTTCTCCATTTTGTAACCTTGCTTTCGTCAAAGCTTGCCAACTCAGTCCACATACTTCACAATGGTTATATGCGAATACATGCCATCTCCTAAATTTACCAAATCCTCCATACTTTCCTTGAAAATATTTGCATTCCACACCGACAGCTTCTCAAAATCTGCAAATCCATGTATTTCTACATACATGGGATCTCCTACCATATCTGTCATGCAATCCCAGAACGCACTCCAGTTTTCTCCGTAATAGTCGGGAAAATCAAACACCCGCTTAAACTGCGCGTGTATCTCGTCCAGATTTTTACACCCTGTAAAATCTATGATGTACTTCTCCATTTTGTAACCTTGCTTCCGTCAAAGCTTGTCAACTCAGTCTACATATTTCACAATGGTTATATGCGAATACTTCCCTCCTGCGAAATTTACCAAATCCTCCATACATTTTTGGAATGCATTTGCGTGCCACTCCGATAGTTTCTTCAAATCTGCAAATCCATGTATTTCTATATACATAGGGTCTCCTACGATCTCCGTTATGCAATCCCAAAACGCATCCCAATTTTCCCCGTAATAGTCGGGAAAATCAAACACCCGCTTAAACTGCGCGTGTATCTCGTCCAAATTTTTGCACCCTGTAAAATCTACGATGTACTTCTCCATTTTGTAACCTTGCTTTCGTCATAGCTTGTCAACTCAGTCCACATATTTCACAATGGTTATATGCGAATACATGCCATCTCCGAAATTTATTAATTTCTTCATAATTCGTTTGAAAATATTTGCGTTCCACTCCGACAGCTTCTCAAAATCTGCAAATCCATGTATTTCTACATACATCGGGTCTCCTACCATATCTGTCATGCAATCCCAGAACGCACTCCAGTTTTCCCCGTAATAGTCAGGAAAATCAAACACCCGCTTAAATTGTGCGTGTATCTCGTCCAAATTTTTGCACCCTGTAAAATCTATGATGTACTTCTCCATTTTGTAACCTCCTTAAGGCAAAACCTCAAAAAATGTTTTATAGTGGTCCTCTGTAAAAAAGATTAATCCGTCGTTGGAATATACGATGCGCTTGGTATTTCTGTATCCGGTGGTGTAGTCCACGTCGCACTCATACCACCTGCGGCCGTTTTTCACCGGCCAATGCGAGTCCTCGTTGTCGTATACATCTCCCCCGATCATCTTTCCCGGCGCCACCATCGCCAGATTTCCCTTTTTCTGTTTCCATCCTAATTTTTTCGCTTCTTTTTTTGTCAAATAGTAGTCCGGCAGCCGGCCGTAAACGGCCAGATACCGCCCCGGTCCGTCCAGTCCTTTCACAGATACCTGGCGGCTGGGAATGACCACCATCTCCACAATCCTGCATCTGCATGCCAAATGAATGGGCGGGGTGATAGGGGGCTCTTCCGTGATGGAAAAAATCGTACCGTGCAAGCTTTTGCAAATGACGCAGACTCTTGTATCCTTTTCCGTGATCCAGTTTTTCCATTTCGTGCTGTAAGCCATGTTCAGTATACCTCCTTTCTTTGATTGATGCAAGGAGAATATACCATTTTCTACAGAAGATTTCTCCCTGTAGTGAAAATACAAAGCCTCCCCAGTGCGGGAATTGCTGCGCAACTCCTAGGGAGGTGGCACGGCGAAGCCGTGACGGAAGGATTGTTATAATGAAGCACCCAGTAACAATCCCCCTGTCGGCTCTGCCGACATCCCCCTTTACACAAGGGGGACTTTATACGAAATTTCGGTCACAATAACAAAATCCTCCCCAGTGCGGGAGTTGCTGCGCAACTCCTAGGGAGGTGGCACGGCGTAGCCTTGATGGAGGGGTTGTTATAATGAAGCACCCAGTAACAATCCCCCTGTCAGCTTCGCTGACATCCCCCTTTACACAAGGGGGACTTTTTATGGAAGTTTCTGCCACAATAACAAAAGCCTCCCCTGTGTAAGGGGAGGTGCCGCAACAATGTTGCGGCGGAGGGGTTGTTATTTCTTATAATAAATACGGTCAAACGCATTGGCATACAGAGTCCCGATCAGTTTGCAGCTGTTCAGCGTGGGATGCACCCCATCCTCCGACCAATACTGTACGTCCCGTTCCACACAGGCCGCCGCAAATATACCGTCCAGCGGAATAAATCCGTCCGCGTACTGCCGGGCAAGCTTTCGAGTAATCAATATTTTCGGGAACACATCCTCCCGAAAAAACTCTTTGTCCTGTACCGGCAGCAAAAACTGCTCCATCATAAGAATCTTAGCATTTGTCTTTCTTTTGATCTCCTCCAGGATATACTGATAGTTTTCTTCAAATTTTTCATTGGGAAGCCACTCTCTTTTTTCTGCCCGGTGCCACGTGTCGTTTACCCCGATTAAAATAGAAACAAAATCCGGCTGAAGATCCGTGCACTGCTCCTTCCAACAGGCCACCAAATCCCCGCTTTGCCTGCCGCTGAGTCCGTAATTCATAAATTCCAATTCTAAATACGGGTGGCGGCGCTGAATTTCCCTTGCCGCATAATAGGCGTATCCGCCTCCCAGATGATGGCAGTCGCTGCGGTCCCGGCCGCCGTCTGTAATGGAATCTCCCTGAAATAAAATTCTCATAATCGTCTCCTCTTTATATAAATGATTGCCTAATTTTCATCCCCCGGAATCCGGCCGGCACACTGCAGCCCGGCAAAATCCCACTGCCGCAAGACCTCGTAAACGCCTATGGCCACGGAATTGGACAAATTTAAGCTTCGCTGGCCCTCCCGCATGGGCAGGCGCACACAACGCGCATAATGCTGCCGCAAAAAATCCTCCGGAAGGCCTTTCGTCTCTTTGCCGAACATCAAATATACGTTATCTGGGTAATGTATTTCGGTATACCTTTTTTCTGCTTTTGTAGAAAAGCAAAAAAACTCCGCGTCCGGATGTTTCTCAAAGAAATCCGCAAGGCCCTT
The DNA here is from genome assembly GCA_018370615.1 of Clostridiales bacterium. Taxonomy (GTDB): domain Bacteria; phylum Bacillota; class Clostridia; order Oscillospirales; family CAG-272; genus Avispirillum. Next base: position 5,197 of record JAGZAC010000025.1, on the reverse strand, counting down.
ATAATAATAAATGTCCAGACTGTGCCAGTAGTCCAGTCCCGCCCGCTTCAGCTTCGCGTCGTCAATGCGAAATCCTAACGGCTCCACTAAGTGGAGGGACGCGCCGGTGGCTGCACAGGTGCGGGCGATATTTCCCGTATTCTGCGGAATTTCCGGTTCCACCAAAACTATATTGATATGCATTTGTTTCTATGTCCTGTCTTATGTAATCTTCTCCAGAAGGATTATAGCATTCCTCTCCCTGTTTGTCCAGAGCACACTATGTAAATTTTTTCTTTTCTTCTTTACAATCGGGCCCAGTTGTTGTAAAATAGTTTTGATTATAGTATTATACTTTATTGGTTGACAGAAATGCAACGGTTGTTGCAAATTTAGATTTCTGGACCGCGCCGCCCTGCAGGAGCGGCAAAGGAAAGCGTGTTTGAAGCATGAGTCTTATTACAAAAATCTTTGGTACTTACAGTGACCATCAAATAAAAAAGATCCTGCCCACCGTCGATAAAATAGAGGCCCTGGCGCCCAAATATAAAGAGATGTCCGATGCGGACATGCGCGCTACCACAGACCGTCTGCGGGAAACGCTCCAAAGGGGACATACCCTGAATGAAATTCTCCCGGACGCTTACGCCCTGGTACGGGAAGCTGCCGACCGGGTACTGGGCAAGCGTCCCTTCCGGGTGCAGCTGATGTGCGGTATTCTGCTTCATCAAGGAAGAGTCGCCGAAATGAAGACCGGCGAAGGTAAAACCCTTGTGGCAGCACTGCCTGCCTATTTGAATGCCCTCACCGGAAAAGGAGTGCATATCGTCACCGTAAACGAATATCTGGCAAAAATGGGCCAGGAAGAGATCGGGCGGATTCATGAATTTTTGGGACTGACCACCGGCCTCATCGTTCACGATCAGACAAAGGAACAAAAAAAGGCCGCCTATAACTGCGACATCACGTATGGCACCAACAATGAATTTGGATTTGACTACCTGCGGGACAATATGGCCACCTATAAAGAAAACCAGACCCAGCGGGGACATGCCTTTGCCATTGTAGACGAGGTAGACTCCATTCTCATCGATGAGGCCCGCACGCCGCTGATTATATCCGGACACGGAACCAAAACAGACGAACTGTATCAGCGGGCAGAAGCGCTGGCCCGGACCATGACTAAGTTTGTCATCAAGGAACTGGATACCAAGGTGGAAAACGACCAGGTTGAGCAGGACTATATCGTAGATGAAAAGGCCCGTTCCTGTACCCTCACCGCAAACGGTATCAAAAAAGCGGAAGCCTTTTTCGGAATTGAAAACCTGTCCGACCCGGAAAACGCAGATATTTCCCATCATATCTATCAGGCCATCCGTGCCCACGGCATTATGAAGCGGGATACGGACTATGTGGTCAACAACAACGAAGTCATGATTGTAGACACCTTCACCGGACGTATTATGCCCGGCCGCCGGTATTCCGACGGACTGCATCAGGCTATCGAGGCAAAAGAAGGCGTGGAAATTCAAAGAGAAAACCGCACCATCGCTACCATTACCTTCCAAAACTATTTTAGAATGTACGATAAGCTGTCCGGTATGACCGGTACCGCCTTGTCCGAGGAAAATGAGTTCCGGGAAATCTACAACCTGGATGTTGTAGAGGTACCCACCAACAAGCCCATGATCCGTATAGACCACAGCGACGTGGTATATACTACCGTGGCAGGCAAGGACCGAGCCGTCATCCGTCAGATCGTCGAATGTCATGAAAAAGGGCAGCCCGTTCTGGTAGGTACTGTTTCCGTAGAAAAATCGGAAAAGCTCTCCAAAAAGCTGAAGGCTGCCGGAATTCCCCACAATGTGCTCAATGCGAAGTACCATGAAAAAGAGGCGGAAATCGTCGCCCAGGCAGGAAAGCTGGGAGCTGTGACCATTTCCACCAATATGGCGGGACGCGGTACGGATATTTTGCTGGGCGGCAACGCGGAGTATCTTGCCAAGCAGCAGATGCGCAAAGAGGGTTACGAGGAAGAGATTGTAATGCTCGCCACCGGTTCTTCTCAGTCCGTTTCGGAAGAGGTGTTTGAAGCAAGGAAACATTACCGCGAGCTTTACGATAAATACAAAGAGGAAATCAAGCCGGAAGCAGAAAAGGTCATCGCGGCCGGCGGACTGTTCGTCATCGGCACAGAGCGGCACGATGCACGCCGAATCGACAACCAGCTGCGCGGACGAAGCGGACGGCAGGGCGACCCGGGAGAATCCCGCTTCTATCTGTCCCTGGAGGACGACCTGATGCGCCTGTTCGGCAGCGAGAGAATTCTTGGAATCGTATCCCGTTTGGGCATTACAGAGGATGACCCCATCGACGCCAGAATTCTTTCCAACTCCATTGAAAGTGCGCAAAAGCGCTTGGAAGACCAGAACTTTGAGCGCAGAAAAAACGTCCTTGCTTACGACGATGTAATGAATCAGCAGCGCAAGGTGATTTATCAGCAACGGCAGGAGGTGCTGGAAGGTGGTTCCCTGCGGGAGAAAATGCTCGCTATGATCCGGTCCACCATTTCCGATTCCATTTCTCAGTTTCTGCACGAGGACGATATTTCCCTTTGGGATATCGCCTCTCTGAAAAACAAATATCTGGGCCTTCTCTGCCAGGAGAGTGATTTCAACAACCTGTCCGGAAACCCAGAAGAGCTGCGAGAGAGCATCCGCACGCAGCTGCTGGATAAGGCGATGGAAATCTACGAGGAAAAGGAGCAGAAGGTCTTTGGAGAAGAAGTTTTCCGGGAAGTGGAGCGAGTGGTGCTGCTGCGCAACGTAGACTCCAAATGGATGGATCATCTGGAAGCCATGGATTCTCTTATGGATTCCATCGGACTGCAGGCATACGCACAGCGCAACCCCATCAGCGAATACAGAATTGCCGGCGCCGATCTCTTTGACGAGATGATCACCATGATTCGGGACGACACCGTCCGTATGCTCCTGTCCGTCATGCCCCGCCCGCAGACCATGAAGCGGGAACAGATTATTCAGCCGGTATCCGCCGGCTTTGCCGGCGCCGGAGACGGAACCTTAAAGAAAAAGCCTGTGGTAAAGAAAGCTGCCGAGAAGGTGGGCCGCAACGATCCATGTCCATGCGGCAGCGGTAAAAAATATAAAAAATGCTGTGGAGCAGGTACAAAACCAAATGAAAACACATAAACAAAAAAAGGATCCCTTGGGTCTTTCCTGGATTGGCGCGGGCATGATCTTTTTATGCAATCCGCTGATCAATGTGATCGACATCCTGCCGGACTTTATTGGGCTGTTTATGATTATGCATGGCTTAACTAAAGCGGCGGAGGTCACCGATCATTTGGGGGATGCCAGGGATGGCTTTGCCAAGCTGGCAATCATCAGCATGATACAAACGGGAATTGTTTTTACGCTTCCCTTCAATACCGACTCTTACACCATGCTAATGGCGTTTTCTATCGGTGTGGTGAGCGCAATTTACTTTGTTCCGGCAGTCTCTCATCTGTTTGAAGGATTTTCCTATATTTCCCTGCGCACCGGCGCCACATCGCCAAATGCAGTTCCTTCCAGAGGAGCGCTGCGTGGAAAAAATAAAAAATATTCCAGTGTAACGTCTCTGCAGATACTTACTTACATTGCATTCTTTGTGCGGGTCGGCGGGTCTGTGCTGCCTCTGGTTCCCAGCATATTCGTCAGCAGCTACGTAGGAGCGGCAGGCGTAAACTGGGCCCAGTACATCGGCGTACTGTACGTATTCTCCTGGATTGTAGGACTTGCATTCAGTATTCCCTGGCTGCTCCGTTTTCGCCGATACATCAAGGGTATGTGTGCAGATACGGTGCTGACCGGCACTTTATGGCAGAGATATACAGAAGAAGTCCTTCCCAACAAGGGATACCTTGCCGCAAAAAGAACGCGCATCATTCTCATTCTGGCCATCGTCGCTTGCGGACTTACTTTCTGCATGTATGTGGATTATGTAAATATTGTGCCGAATATTTTTTCCGCGGCATTTCTCATCGCCGTTTTTGCATATCTGAAAAAGGACTATAAAAAACATGCACTTTGGGGAATTGTTCTGTCCATACTTCTCAGCGCAATGTCTGTTCTCACAGAGGTATTGCTTGTCGATTACGCCGGTGGGATAAACAATTACACGCCAGCATCCTTCGCACTGGGCGTAATACGGGCACAGGAAATGTATCCCAGAATTATGATTTCTACCTTTGCAGAAGCCATTTTGGCAATCGCCGCATTTGCCATACTGCTCTACCTGCTAAATCAGCAGTCACAATCTCATATCTCTGCATACGCAGGCCGGTTTTACAGGACGGAGGAGCAGGCAGCGTCTGAAATTGCCCGCCTGAAAAAAGGTGTGCACAATCGGTTGCTGTTTACCGCCACTACCGGCGGCGCGGCTCTGCTTCTCAACGGAGTATATGCATGTATTGCTCCGTGGGCGCCTGTAATCTGGATCTTGAACGGACTGGTAGTATGTTTGTTCACCTACGGAATGTACAGAGTGTATGCATATATGCAGGAAAATCTGTATGTACGCATTCTCCGAAATTACTAAAGAAAGTTTGGGGTAAAAAAGGCGGGCTTAAGCCCGCCTTTTTGTGTTTGATTTGCTTCTGTCCTACCTTTCAAACAGCTCTCCTGACAAATACCGCTCTCCCGTATCGGGAAGCAGTACCACAATGGTCTTTTGAGCATATTCTGCACGCTGTCCAAGCTCCATAGCGGCCCACAACGCCGCACCGGAAGAGATTCCCACAAGCACGCCTTCCTCGCTGCCCATTGCACGTGCAGCCGCGAAGGCATTCTCAGCAGACACCTGCACCACCTGATCATATACCGACATATTCAAAACCCGGGGCACAAATCCTGCGCCGATTCCCTGTAGCTTATGTGGTCCCGCGGCACCGCCGGACAACACCGGCGACGCATCCGGCTCCACAGCAATGATCTGAACATCGGGGTTCTTCGACTTCAAATATTCCCCCACACCGGTGATCGTACCGCCGGTACCTACGCCGGCCACAAATGCGTCCACCCTGCCGTCTGTATCCTCCCAGATTTCCGGGCCAGTGGTGCGCCTGTGCGCATCCGCATTAGCGGGATTGTCAAACTGTCCGGGAATAAAGCTGTCCGGATATTGTTCCGCCAACTCCTGGGCCTTTGCAATGGCT
>JAGZAC010000024.1 GCA_018370615.1 Clostridiales bacterium | reverse complement strand
CTCTTTTCCTTGGACCTGGTGGAAGGAGAGGTGCAGGCAGAAGCAATGTCCGCCTACACCAGCGAAATCAATATTGCCCACGGCAGCCTAACGCTGGACTATGTTCCCAGAGAAGAAGTGTTTACTATCTCGGCGGACACCAGGGGAAAGCTAACGGTAAATGATACCGGATATTTCGACACCTACATATATACCACGAAAGAAGAAAATGCAGAGCAGAATACAGACACAGAAGAAGAGGTCCCTGAAGAGACCCTTACCATCACCGGAAGAGATGCGGCAGTGTATTTGATTGTGGAAAATCTGCCGCCGCAGGAAAGTACAGAATGAAAGGAACGGAAAAATGAAATATACCTATAGGCTGCACGGCGTTTGCGCTTCCCAGGTTTCCTTCGATTTGGAAGCAGATGGAACGATCAGAAACGTACAGTTTACCGGCGGCTGCAACGGCAATCTGAAGGCTGTAGGCAAGCTGACGGAGGGAATGGACGCAGAAAAGGTTGCAAAAATCCTTGCGGGAAACATCTGTGGGAACAAGCAGACATCCTGCGCCGACCAGCTGGCTCGGTCTATCCGGACAGCCCTTGCAGAAAACAATAAAAAAATACAGGAGGACAGCGCAAGCTGAAAGAACCATGTTTACTTTTAAAGACCAAAAGCATCCCGCAAGGGAATATGAAATCACCTGTGTGGACGAGGGGATTTTTCACATCCGTGTTTCCGCAGACGGAACTTATGCCCAGACGCTCCTTTCTCGGTACAATATCCTGAAGGAAAAACAGGCGGACACGGACGCTGCCCTGTCCGGCAGCACCGTCTCCCAGGGGAACTTTTCTCTCACGGTAGAAGCAGACGGCGCCCTGCGGGTGACAGGAACCAGAAAGCCTCTCGTGTTCCATTTTGACGGATACGAAGGAAAGCCCTACAGCAACAAGGGCTTCACCCTTCAGATCGATTTGCAGAAGGACGAGCGTCTGTACGGCCTGGGGGACGAATCCAGAAAAAGCATTTCCCGCCGGGACTCCGTCTCCCGGCTGGACATCCGCAACATCGCGTCCTATGGACCCATCCCCTACATTATGTCTATGAACGGCTGGGGGATGCTGCTCAACTGTACATATGCGTCCATTTTCGATATGGACAAGACGCATCCCGACCAGGTGAACATCACCGCCCACAAGGGGATGATCGATTTCTACCTGTTCCTCCCCGCATCCGGAACCCTGAAGGACATTCTGGCACTCCATGGAAAAATTGCCGGAAATCCTGTGATGCTGCCCAAGTGTGCGTACGGATACACCTTCGTGCTCAACGAGCAGACTAACGCCAGAGAAATGCTGTATGACTGCCTGAACTTCCGCAGAGAGGATATTTCCTGCGACATGGTGGGACTGGAACCTCAGTGGATGAGCCGGCACTACGACACCAGCGTAAACAAAAAGTTTGACGAAGACCGGTTTTACATTCCCGGCTGGCTGCCGGAGGATCAGAGCGGTCCGGAGACCTTCTTTTACTCCCTGCGGGAGATGGGCTTCCGCCTCAGCCTGTGGCTGTGCCAGAACTACGACCTTCTCTTTGAAGAGGAGCGGCAGTGCGGCGAGCGTATGAAAAAAGAAGGCAAGGAATACACCTTTGAAGGCGCGTCCATTTTGGACGAGCATTTGGCGTGCCCCATGTACATGGACGGGCTCACCGTGCGGGACCAGCCTTGGTTTGAACATCTGAAAAAATTCTGCGACAACGGCGCGGAAGCCTTCAAGCTGGACGGCGCCTTCCAGGTGAACGACCACCCGGACCGGCTGTGGGGCGGCAAATATTTCGATGATGAGGTCCACAACGTATATCCTGTTTTGTATGTAAAGCAGATGCAGGAGGGCTTTGCGGATTATACCGGCCGCCGGGCCATGATCTACACCCCCTGCGTATATGCCGGCACCCAGCAGTACGCCGCATCCTGGGCGGGAGACACCGGCGGCGGCTTTGACACCGTGGTGGCTATGCTCAACTACGGTCTTTCCGGCCACTCCAATGTGACCTGTGACATGGACATTACCTCTCTGGAAGGCATTCACTACGGCTTCCTGTCCCCCTGGACCCAGCAGCTGGGATGGCGCAACTGGAACCTGCCTTGGTTTATGCGTCAGGAGGTGCTGGAGGCGGTGCGGTATTACTCCCACCTGCGCAGCGAGCTGTTCCCCTATATTTATTCTATGGCACATCTGGCCGCAAAGACTTCTATGCCTCTGGCTCGTGCGCTGCCCCTGATGTATCCGGACAATCCGGATTACGACCAGGTCGCCAATACCTATATGTTCGGCGACAGCCTGCTGGTGGCCGTATTTGATATGAACGTCACTCTGCCGCAGGGACAGTGGATTGACTTCTTTACCGGCGATATATACGAGGGCGGACAGGTCATCCAGTATAAAATCCCCAAGGGACGGGGCGGCGCGCTGATGGTAAAGGCAGGCAGCGTATTCTGCACCATGCCGTACCAGAAGTATCTCCATGAGAGCGTGCCGGAGGCGTACGCCATTCAGGTATATCCCGGCGGGGACGCGTCCTTTACTCTGTGTGAAGACGATGGCTACACCTACGATTATAGGGAAGGCAAAATGGCGACCACGGTGATTGCCATGGAAAACAGCAGCGAAAACGGCTTCGACTTGGTCATCTCTCCCAGAGAGGGAAGCTTTGCCGGACGGGAGAGGAACGAAGCCTCCAAACCCTCCGATCCTGCGATTCCCGGTATGGGTGAAGTGACAGAGCTCCAGGTGCGTATTTTCGGCGGGGCAGATGAAGTTACACTGGACGGAAAGGCAATCCCTACGCGGAGAGAAAACGGTTTCTGCGTATTTGATGTGCCGAAAGAACTGCATGCGGCGGGTCGGATGGTGTATCATATTGCCCGATAAAAGTGATTGCTCTAAAAAGGAGACGGATTTTCCGTCTCCTTTTTTCAACCCCTCCGCCGCTAAAGCGGCACCTCCCCTTCGCAAGGAAGGGGAGGCATAAAGCAAAAGGCTCCCTTGTGGGGAGCTGCAAAGCAACTCCGGAATATCCCGTGTAGTGCAATTAAATAAGGCTCCCTTGTGGGCGTCTCTTGCAGAGCCGCTAAGGGAGCTGGCTTCGCGTAAGCGAAGACTGAGGGATTGTTTTTTTCTTTACAACCCCTCCGAGCTTTGCTCCGCAAAGCCCACCTCCCCTTGCACAGGGGAGGCTGAAATGGTGGAGAGGCTCCCTTGTGGGGAGCTGCAAAGCAACTCTGGAATATCCCGTGTAGTGTAATTAAATAAGGCCCCCTTGTGTAAAGGGGGCTCCCGCGTAGCGGGTGGGGGATTGTCTGCTTTATTATTGTTACAACAACCCCTCCGACACAGCTACGCTGTGCCACCTCCCCTTACACAGGGGAGGCTAAACAATGAAAGAAGGGCCTCCTCCCAGAGGAGGCTGAAAACGAAAGAGGGTTCCGCTGATAGGAGAGGCTAAGGGAAAAGGGGCCCCATGTGTACAAGGCCCCAAAAATTTAGCATCAACGACACTCCAGAGATGACAAGGCCCAACACACAAAGGACATTGAGATCTTTTTTCTCGGATACAGATGCAGTCCCACTTTCGGAATCTTCCTTTTGCTGCGCGCCGCACCAGTGGCAGAAAACGGCGTTAACTTCGATTTCTTTTCCGCATTTTAATCTCCTCTTCTTAATTTAATTTCTTCCTATATCGATTCCTATGCGGTAGAAAAGCGCATCTATCCAACTGCCCAGTCTGTAAAAAGCCCAGGATTTATAGGAACTACCATATGCAATAGTTTCATATGAAGTCGCAGCATACCAGGTTCCGTCCTCCAAACGAAATATGTAGTCCTCCCTTTCGTCTATGTAGCAATATGATGAAAAAGGATGGATAAGTTCCTTTAAAATACTGGTAATAGAGGCAGCTGAAACCATATTAATATTTCTTTCCCGGGAAATGGACAGCATATGGTCGATTTTTTTCTCGACCCTATTCTCATTTATGTTTTCTTCCAAACAGGAGATGGAATACTCCACGCCCTCAATTTCCGTATTGTTGACACTCCAGGCGAACCGGCCGGCAAAGTATGCAAAGTTGAGCAGTCCGGCAAGCAATACACAGAAGAGACATAAAAGAATTGCCCCAATGATTTTTACAGGGCCGATGTTTTGGACAGGTGTGTGCGTAGACTTTTTTCTCACAATTTCACCTCCTTTTCATATCATAACATCTCCATTCCCTCTTGTCAACTCAAAAGAGTTAACTATTTTGACATAGAAGGGGTAAACTGATAAAAACGAGGGATAGGAGAGTCGTATGAATATCGGGGAGGCAGTGCGGAGGCGTATTTTAGAGCTTTGCCGGGAAAGGGAGATTACCGTAAACAAACTGGCAACAGTGAGCGGAATCACGCAGTCTACGCTGAACAACATCGTCAGCGGGAGAAATAACAGCGCTACCATATCCACTATCAAAAAGATTTGTGACGGATTAAATATTTCTATCGAACAATTTTTTCACTCCGAGCTTTTTCGAGACTTGGAGCAAGAAGTAAAATAATTTCCTATAGATGCAGAGTTCGGGAGCGACAACCCCTCCGGCGGCAGAGCCGCCATCACCCGGGGACTTCTCACTATGCCTCCCCTGTGTTGCAGCTCCGCAGGAGATGCCGGGGTGGTGGCTCGCCGTAGGCGAGACGGAGGGGTTGTAGTAGAACAATCCCCCAGGTGGCTACGCCACCAGCCCCCTATACACAAGGGGGCCTTTTTATTTTAAGTCTTCCTTGTGGGGAGATGCGCAGCGTCTCCGGGGGCATCCGCGTAGCGGGTGGGGATTGTCCATTGTATACCTAGTTCTTATAAAACAAAAAGGATGCAAGTGCATCCTTTTTATAATAGAGATTGTCCGTTAATCTGCAGCCGGAACCGCAGTCCCAGCTTCTCCGCCGCCTTGCGGCATAAAACCATACGTCCCAGGAAAATTTCAAAATAGTCCATCACGCTGCCGTACTCCGTGTCAATGGTAAGGCGCAGCGTGATTTCCGTTTTGTCCTCGCTGATTTCCAAAACGGAATCTGTCACCGAATAGTTTACCCGGTCGTGGATGTCAAAGTTGGCGATGTCTGTATTTCGTACCCGACTGCGCCGTACGTCCGATTTGTCTGCCAGAATCAGCGCCGCCGAAATATCGTTGATGGGCACGCCGGTGCCTTCATCGTGATTGCCGATGGCAGATACAATCGTCGCTACATCCCCTGCATCCATCCCCATGCTCCGCAAAATCCGGAAGGCCATCACCGCCCCGCTTTGGGAGTGATCCACCCGGTTCACCAGATTGCCGATATCATGTAGATAAGCCGCCATTTGTGCAAGCTCTACTGCATGCGCGTCCGCCCCCATCTGGGTGAGAATATAGCTGGCAATTTGACTTACCTTGGTCACATGGGCGAAGCTGTGCTCCGTATATCCAAGTGCGGCAAGGGCCTCATCCGCTTTTTTAATGTAAATTTTAATTTCTTCGTTCTGTCGCAGTTGTTCGTATGTGATCATGGAGCACCCCCCTTTTGGTTTCATTGTATAGCAGCTTTCGGGAAAAGTCAAGACATACAAAGTTTCTCACAAACTTCTTTTGCAACCTCTTCTGTATCCCGCATGTATCAGTCTGCGTCTGCATAGACAGTAAGGGCATCCGGATACCGCCGAAACCAGGTCATCTGCCGTTTGGCATATCGGCGGGTATTGCGGCAAATGGCCTGGGATGCTTCCTCCAAGGTGCATTCTCCTGCAAAATAGGGCAGAAGTTCCTTGTATCCAATGGCCTGTGCCGCAGGCGCATCCCCCTGCAAAAGTCCCTCTTTGTACAGCTGCCGTGCTTCTTCCACAAGTCCTGCCTCCAGCATGCGGTCCACGCGTCTGTCGATTCGCTGATATAGAAATTCTCTGGAAGAAAACGTGAGCACAATTCTTTTGCAGTCATATTTTGCCTCTGTATTTGGATGCAGTCCGTCAAACTGTGACTTCGGTATCCCTGTGGTTTCGTATATCTCCAATGCTCGGATCACCCGGCGTACATTGTTGGGGTGAATTTCTTCCGCAGATTTTGGATCTACTGCAGCCAGCAGCTCATGCAGGGCATCGGCGCCGTTTTTCTGTGCTACCGCTTCAAAGGCAGCCCGTACAGCGGGATTTTTTCCGCCGTCAGACAGCCCGTCTTCATAAAGGACCGCATCCAGATACAGCCCCGTTCCCCCACAGAAAATTGGCAGCTTTCCCCGGGACAGGATGTCCTCCACAATTGGACCTGCCATTGCGGCATAGTCCGCACAGGAAAACTCTGTTCCGGGGGACACTGTGCCGATCATATGATGGGGAATCCCTCCCATTTCTTCTTCGGTAGGAGCGGCAGTGCCGATGGCCATGCCTGCGTATATCTGCATGGAGTCGTTGGAGACTACCTCTCCGAAAAGCCGGCGGGCCAGAGAAACGGCCAGCGCCGTTTTTCCGGATGCGGTGGGCCCCAGCACGGCAAGAACCTTCTTTTTTTGTTCCATAATAGTACCTACTGCTCAATTTTTTATATTTTTACAAGCCTTTCATATTTAGGAAAACCTCTCTCATTATCAGCTTATCAGCCTCCCCTGTAGAGAGACTCCACTTCTATTGTCAGCCTCCCCTGCAAGGAGGCCCCCTCTTTCATTATTGGCCTCCCCTGTACAAAGGAAACTTCTTTCATTTTCAGCCTCCCCTGAGAGGAGGTTCCCTTTTTATTTTTAGCCTCCCCTGTGCAAGGGGAGGTGGCTCGCCGTAGGCGAGACGGAGGGGTTGTAGTAGAACAATCCCCCACCCGCTACGCGGGAGCCCCCTTTACACAAGGGGGCCTTATTTAGTTACACTACAAGGGATGCCCCCGGAGATGCTACGCATCTCCCCACAAAGGGGCCTTATTTAATTATACTACTTCATTGACAGCCTCCTAAACGATCAGCATGGCGTCCCCGAAACTGAAAAACCGGTATTTCTCTTCCACGGCGACATTGTATGCATGAAGGATTTTCTCCCGTCCGGTAAAAGCGGACACCAGCATCAGCAGCGTACTCTCCGGCAAATGGAAATTGGTAATCAGTCCGTCTACGATTTTGAACCGGTAGCCGGGGTATATGTAAATTCCCGTTTCCCCGGTATAGGGTTGGAGGACGCCGTCTTCCCCTGCCACACTTTCCAAAGTGCGGCAGGAGGTAGTTCCCACGGCGATCACTCTCCCGCCGGCGGCTCTGCGGGCGTTGATTTGATCTGCACTTTCCCTGGACACAGAAATATATTCCGCATGCATGGTGTGATCCTGGATGTGCTCCTCCTTCACCGGACGGAAGGTTCCCAGTCCTACATGGAGCAGCACAGGCACAATGGCTGTTCCTTGGGCGCGCAGCCGGTCCAGCAATTCCTCAGTAAAATGCAGCCCTGCTGTGGGAGCCGCCGCGGAGCCCTCCACCTGGGAGTATACTGTCTGATACCGGTCTGGGTCGTCCAGCTTTTCTGTGATATATGGGGGCAGCGGCATGGATCCTAACTGGTGCAGGGCTTCATATACCGTAGCTGTCTCACAGGAAAGGCGCACGATCCGCTGGCCTCCTTCTATGATATCTTCAACATGGGCCTGCAGTATCCCGTCGCCGAACTCCAGAATATCACCTACTCGCGCCCGTTTCCCCGGGCCCGCCAGGGCCTGCCACACATCCTTTTCCGTTTGCCGTAGCAGCAGCAGCTCCACCGGCGCGCTGCTGCTTGTTTTTTCCAAGGAGCCGTCTTTTCTTTTATATGCCCGCCTACCCACAATCCGTGCGGGAATGACCTTCGTATCGTTGATGACCAGCACATCCTCCGGCCGGATATATTCTGTAATATCCCGAAAAATCCGATGCTCCAGTGCGCCGGTTTCCCGGTCCATCACCAGCAGCCGGGAAGCGTCGCGAGGGGTCACCGGAGTTTGGGCAATCCGCTCCTGGGGCAAGTTATAGTGAAAATCGGACAGAGTTAGGTTTGTTTTAGGCAATGTATTTTGAATCATAAATTGATTGCTCCGAATGCTGAAGGTATAATATTGGAATACTTTAGTATAGCATAAAAAATCCGCCGCTTCAATGGATTTTTTTCCTGGGAGAGGGAACAATATCAGGTGAGAAGCGTTCATATGCATGCCCCAGGGCGGTGCAAAGAAGGAGGACATATGCAAATCAGAGATTTTCTGATGCCGGAAGGCATTCTCATCGGATACAATGCACACGACAAAAAAAGCGTTTTAGATATGCTGGTGGAGCTCCATGACCGGTGCGGGAATTTAAAAAATGCCGCCGCATACTATGAGCAGGTGCTGGCCAGAGAAGAAGAAGGCACTACCGCGGTGGGCGGCGCTACGGCCATTCCCCACGCCCAGGGCGGGGCAGTCCGCAGAACCGGACTGTGCGCTATGACACTCCAGGAGGGAGTGGACTGGGGTGCACCGGACGGAGGGCCGGTACAACTGGTGTTTTTAATTGCTTCCCCTGGTCAGGGCAGCGAGCATTTGTCCGTTTTGTCCAGGCTGATTACCATGCTGATGAACAAATCGGTGGCCCGCGCTCTCATCCGGGCGGAAAGCCCGGAGGCTTTCCTGGCCATTTTGGAGGAAGAGGAACAGGCTCGCCGGATGGAGCCCCACAAAATTCCCATGCCGAGGCCCCGGGACTATCCGCCGGATTGGACGGGTGTGGAGTCCGTCAGCCCAAAGGAACCTGCAGGCCACGCCTTCGGAAGTCAGGACCTTTACCGGGTCCTGGCAGTGGTTTCCCAGCCGGAGGAGGGAATTTCTGACAATGCTTATGTATATATGGCGACCCAGGCACTTCAATCTGCGGCGGCCCAGCTGGGAGTAGAAATCAAGGTGGAGACCTGGGAAAGCGAGGGTGTGGAAAACGCACTCACCGACCGGGAGATCCAGCAGGCCCAGGCCATTGTCATCACGGCAGATGGTCCGGTGGATATGGCCCGGTTTGATGGTAAGCGCGTCGTCCGCGGCACCCTTGGAGACGGTATCCGATACGGGGAGAAAATGCTTCACCGTGCCTTATCTGACACGGCGCCGGTCTATCATCAGAACGTTCCACGGCGTAAGGGCGGAAGGGAAAAACAAAGCACAGTGGCAAAATCTCGCTCTTTGCCTTCCCTTTCCGAGTACCTGCAGAAGGGTGCCGTCAGTGTTCTGCCGTTTTATGCTGCTGGCGGCCTATTAAAAGTGATTGGATTTTTAATTGATCTCTTTGTGGGGGTACCGTACACGGATACCTTCGGCTATACTTCTTCTGCCGCATCACTGTTTTACACCTTAGGCGCTATGCTGTTTACCTTTGCCCTACCGATATTGTCAGCCTCCATCGCCCAGGCGATGGCAGGAAAATGGGCGGTAGTTCCCGGCTTTGCCGGGGGATGGCTGGCGGCCATTGGCGCCACTTTCGAAAAAGTCGGCGGGGGAATCTCCTCCGGCCTGTTTGGGACTCTGCTGGCGGGGCTTGCCGCCGGCGTGCTGACACTTCTGCTGAAAAAGCTTTTTTCCTCCCTGCCTGCAGTCATATCCTATTTTTTACACACCCTTTGTGGGGTGATTCTCACCGGTGCGGCAGTTTGCGGGATAAACCCTCTGGCGGCGGCGCTTTATGACGGAGTCTATGGACTTCTGGAGACGGCGGGAAGTATCAGTACGATTCTTCTAGGTGCGATGCTTGGCGCATGTGCTGCACTGGACATGGGAGGGCCTCTCTCCCGCGCCGCGTTTGCATTTGCAGGAGTCCATGGGGGAACAGCGCTGGCCTCTATGGCAGTGGCAGCCATTACGGTACCTCTTTCTGTAGCGCTGGCAGCCAGCGTGTTTCGAGGACGCTTTCCCCTGCCTCAGCGCCAGAACGGACCGGCGAACTATATTTTAGGCCTTGGAGGAATTTTGGAAGGGGCGCTTCCCTTTGCAGCAGCGTCTCCCCTTCGGATTATTCCTGCCTGCATTGTCGGCAGCGCCGTAGCCGGCAGTATTACTGCCGCCTTCGGCTGTAACACCACGGCATCCACTGGCGGCCTTTTTGCCTTTGCGTCGATGGGCGGTTGGATGTACGCGCTGCTGGCTGTAATTACAGGTGCGATGATCGGCATGTTCCTGCTTGCGGCACTTGGAAAAGTACATGCGCCGGAGGACACTGCGGAGAGCGTATCTTCCGAGCGGCAGAAGGCGCCGGTACAGCAGGAATCTACCTCGTAATAAGGAGGTATTATGGTTTTTAAAAATGTAACAACTGCCAATCCTCACGGAATGCATCTGCGTCCCGCTATGACGTTCGCTGCCAGTATGGCTAGATACGATGCTTCCATCCGATTGGAGGCAGGTGAGCGAGTAGCGGACGGAAAGAGTCTTGTAAGCATTATTTCGGCAGGGATTGGAAATGAAACCAGGATAAAGGTAATCTGTGACGGACCCGACGAGGAGGAAATGCTTCGTCGGGCTACAGATTTGATCCAAGGCGGATTTGGAGAATTGTAATCGTAAACCTGTCGGAATGTCCTGTCGATAAAAACTTTGGAGAATCCTATTGACATACTTTCCCGCCTGTGATATAATATTTAAGTCTACAGGAGGGACTTCTGCCGACTATCCCTTCTGCAACTGCAAGGGTCCTGTAGTGTGCAGCGGACCAATGCGTATACCGGCGTGCCGGAATGGCGGAATAGGTAGACGCCTTGGACTTAAAATCCAATGCGGCGAAAGTCGCGTACCGGTTCGATTCCGGTTTCCGGCACCAGCGGCAGGGTCTAGGGAAGTTATATCGCGGGGTAGAGCAGTCTGGTAGCTCGTCGGGCTCATAACCCGGAGGTCGTGAGGTTCAAATCCCACCCCCGCAACCAATGTTAGAAGAAGTCTATTTTTGTATAGAGATAGACTTCTTTTATTTTTTTTTGATAAAATGTAACCAGAACTATTTATATTCTTAGTTATATCGCAAATGTATTATGATAAACAATTTTACTGAAAGGAATGAGTGATATGAAAAATACAATATTTTTAGCACAACCCCAAAATAGGAGGGCGACGATACTGTAACCCTCCAAAAAATGGAGGATAACAAAATGTTTTTAAAGCATAATAATTTAATTATCCGAAACGCAACTGAGAAAGATGCAGAACAACTTGCCTTGTGGTGGAACGACGGCAAAATAATGGCACATGCAGGTTTTCCTAATGGGACAGGTCAAACTTGGAAAAGTATTGCAGATAGTTTGCGGGAAGACACTGACACAACTCATAGACGGTTGATTATTGAAATGGATGATATATCCATCGGAGAGATGAACTATCGTAACAAGGGTGGTCAGATTGCTGAAATTGGAATTAAAATATGTGATTTTTCAAAACAAAATAAAGGTGTTGGAAAGATTCTGCTGAGTATGTTGATTTCTTCTCTGTTTAATGATTTGGGGTATCAGAAAATTATTCTTGATACTAATCTCAAAAACAAAAGAGCACAACATGTTTACGAACAACTTGGGTTTACGAAATTACGTGTTAATGAGAATTCTTGGAGAAATCAAATTGGTGAATTGCAGTCATCTGTTGATTACGAACTGTATCGAAAGGATTTTATAAATTTTGCAAAATGAGTATAAGCCTTATTCTGAAACTTCAAATTTCTAATCCTATACAAAAACGCCTTCTCTATAAAACTCATGTTTTAAGCGGCATCGAAAGTGACCACCCCTTCCAGCAAGCACCCTGAAACCATTAAGGTTTCAGGGTGCTTTTTATTTTGAACCTCCCCAGTGTGGGAGTTGC
>JAGZAC010000023.1 GCA_018370615.1 Clostridiales bacterium | reverse complement strand
TTTCTTTACTTTTTAACAAAAATATGGTAATATATAATTGAAGAAAAACTTGTATCCTGCAGGGCGGCGCCAGGAGGGGAATATGCGACTTGATAAATATATTTCACAAACGGGTACAGCCAGCCGTAAGGAGTGTGCCAGAGCTGCCAGAGCCGGATTGATCCTGGTAAATGGGATTGCCGTGCGGGATGTTTCCGCACATATTGATGAGAACAGTGCGGAGGTGGTTTTTTGCGGAAAGACAGTCCGGTGGAGTCAGTTTACATATGTTATGCTCCATAAACCGGCAGGCGTAATCTGTACTACCGAGGACACTCCCCGTTCCGTCATGCGCCTTTTGCCGCCGGAATTTTCCCGGCGAGGAATGTTTCCCTGCGGGCGCTTGGACGTAGATACAGTGGGGCTTTTGCTGATTACCAATGACGGACCTCTGGCCCATGTGCTCCTGTCCCCCAAGCATCATGTAGAAAAGGTATACATTTATATGTGTGATCCTCCTATAACCTCTCAGCAGCTCGAGCGGCTGGAGGCTGGCGTAGATATAGATGGATATTTTACAAAGCCGGCCCGGGTGGAAGAGGAAAGCTCGTGCCGGGGCAGGATTACTGTCACAGAAGGGAAGTACCACCAAATTAAGCGGATGTTTGCGGCGGTGGGCAGCAAAATCGTGTTTTTAAAGCGGGAACAGTTTGGGCCGCTTGTCCTGGATCCAACACTGACAGAAGGAACCTGGAGATATTTGACAGATGCAGAAATTTTGGCTTTGGTTCGTTTGAAGAAAAATTTATAATAAAGTTGAGGTAAATATGAATATTAACGAAACCCTGGCCCAGGAGATGGGAATTCCAGTGAAACAAATAGAGAACACTGTAGCGCTTTTAGATGAGGGAAACACCGTTCCTTTTATCGCCCGTTATCGTAAAGAAGTGACTGGTGGCTTGGACGATACCGTGTTGCGCACCCTGACGGACAAGCTCACCTATTTGCGTTCTTTGGAACAGCGGAAGGAAGAGGTTCGGGGGCTTATCGAGGGGCTGGGCGTTATGACGCCGGAAATCGATGCGGCCATTGCGGCGGCTGCCACGATTACGGAGGTAGACGATATTTACCGGCCATACCGGCCCAAAAGGAAAACCCGTGCGTCGGTGGCACGGGAACGGGGGCTGGAGCCTCTGGCACAGCTGCTGCTGGAGCAGCGCCCGGCGTACACGCCGGATTTGGACGCGGCCGCAGAGGAATATATTTCCGAAGAAAACAGCGTACCGGACCGGGATGCGGCGTTTCAGGGGGCAAGGGATATTATCGCGGAGATTGTGTCCGACAATGCAGATTATCGAAAGCGAATTCGGCAGCTGACCATAGACTATGGAACCATATCTTCCAAAAAGCTGCCCGATGCTGTAGATGAAAACGGTGTTTATGAAAATTACTATGATTTCAGCGAACCGCTGAAATCGCTTCCAGGGCACAGAATCCTTGCTATGAATCGTGGAGAGCGGGAAGATATACTGAAGGTTTCTGTGGCGGTGGATGCGGATATTGTACTGAACGATTTGTTTTATCAGGTGGTGACGGATGCCAAATCTCCCGCTTTCCGCCATGTGGCGGCTGCCGTTTGCGACAGCTATGACCGGTTGATCGCCCCTTCCATTGAACGGGAGATCCGCAGCGGTCTGTTTGACGAAGCCAGCGAGGGAGCCATCAAGGTCTTTTCGGAAAATCTAAAAAATCTATTGATGCAGTCGCCGCTCAAGGGAAAAACAGTGCTGGGCTATGACCCCGGATATCGCACCGGCTGTAAGCTGGCGGTGGTAGATAAAACAGGCATGGTGCTGGATACGGCGGTGATCTATCCCACGAAACCCAGGGAAGACATTGCGGGCAGCCGGCGGATTGTCTCCGGCCTGATTCAAAAATATCATGTAGATGTGATCGCCATTGGAAATGGAACGGCATCTGCCGAAAGTGAAATGTTTATTGCAAAGCTGCTGCAGGAGATGGGAGGCGACACGAAATATATCATTGTCAGTGAAGCCGGCGCTTCTGTATATTCTGCTTCCAAGCAGGGAGCAGAAGAATTTCCGGATTTTGATGTTACCCAGCGTTCCGCAGTGTCCATTGCACGCCGACTGCAAGACCCTCTGGCGGAGCTGGTAAAAATCGACCCAAAATCCATCGGGGTAGGGCAGTACCAGCACGATATGAAGGAGGCGCGGCTGGACGAGGCGCTTCGGGGTGTGGTAGAGGACTGTGTAAACAGTGTGGGCGTGGATGTAAACACAGCTTCCTATTCGCTGCTATCGTATATTTCTGGAATCAATTTGACAGCTGCCAAAAATATTGTAAAGTACCGGGATGAAAACGGAGAGTTTACCTCTCGCAGGCAGTTGACGAAGGTGCCGCGCATCGGTGCAAAGGCGTATGAGCAGTGCGCTGGATTCTTGCGTGTGCCCGAAGCAGAGGAAATCCTGGACAATACGGGGGTCCATCCGGAGTCGTACCAGCCGGCTAAGGCCCTGCTGGCCCAATTTGGGTATACGGACGCAGACGTACGGGAAGGGAAGCTGCAAAATCTGCGCCGTCAGGTGACAGACTACGGCACGTCTGCTCTAGCGGAACAGCTGGGGATTGGAGAGCCCACTTTGATGGACATTGTGGCCGAATTGGAAAAGCCGGGACGGGACATTCGAGACAGCCTTCCCGGACCTCAGTTGCGGGAGCGGGTGATTGAAATTTCCGATTTGGATCCGGGAATGATCATGACCGGAACAGTGCGCAATGTGATTGACTTCGGTGCCTTTGTGGATATCGGGGTGCATCAGGATGGGCTTGTGCATATATCGGAGATTTGCGATAAATTTATACGTCATCCCTCTGAGGTGCTGTCCGTAGGGGATATCGTCACGGTAAAGATCAAGTCGGTAGATGTGGCAAAGAAGCGCATCGGGCTGACAATGAAGGGGATTTGAGAATAGTAAAGACCCTGTTGCCATATGGCAACAGGGTCTTTTTGTAAAAAGCGGTATTGCAGTTAATCTAGAATTTCCCCGGTTTCCTCGTCTGCGGTGCCGTTTGTGTCAGGGACTTTTTCGTTGCCCTCATTCGCGGCGATGCTGTTATGGATAGAGCTACGGGCATCCTGCAGTGCATCTTCCACTATGTCCTGCAAAACATCTTCGACTACGTCCTGCAACGCATTTTCCACCACGTCCTGTACTGCGTCTTCCACTTTGGACAGCACAGTACTTTCAATTACATTTTCGAAGTTGCCCTTGCCCTTTTTGTTTTTCTTATCGCGCAGCCGCTGCATTCTGGCGTTATACCACTCTTCCCAGGTTTGGTCCTCCATGTTTGCGTAAGCAGCGGGCTCCTTTGCGGTATAGAACCGTGCCACACAGTGCTGTGCTACCAGCATAATGCGAAAATGGGTGTGCTCCCCAGTAGAAAAAGGAATATCATAGATACGCAAAAACGTATCACACCCCGCCTGGGCTTCGTCCAGCTTTTTGCTGAGCACCGGCCGAAATCGGCTTTTTTCTAAGGGAAATACGTAGCGGTCCTCCCATCCTCCTTCGGGGAATATCATCACTTGACATATTTCATCCTTGGAATCGTTGTGTCCGCCGTTCATGGCAAAACGGAATACGTAGTCCGTGTGGGGCTCCACATCTATGTCCTGAATGATTTGGGTCCAGTTCCAATTCCAGTCACCGATCTCAAACATCTCTATGGCGCCATCATCGGTAGATATCATTATCCGCTGACCAGCATTGCTGACGCAGTCCGGATCAAATCTAAAATCTCTAGGATAAAAATTTATTACTTTACTCATGGTTTGTTCCTCCGTAATATTTGATATTACGGTCGGAGACAGAGCCTGCAAAAGACGGATTTGGCAGTCGCCGGCAAACTCTGCCCGACCGCTTTTCACCAGCCCCCTGGCCCGTTTTGGGTAGGTGGTGCCGATTTGTTTTCCGTTTGCATCTGTCACAATTACGTTTTTTTCCATGGGTGTCCTCCCCCTTGCGACAATATTTCGTTGCGTGACTGCCGTTTTTTTCTATGGGTGCCTCCCCCGGTCACAAATTCAGGATAACATAATTGAAAAGGCTTGTCAATAGTTAGAAAGAAAAAACTGGACATGCTGTCCACTTATAACGCGGCTATTTTCAACAGTTCATGGGTCATTTTATAAATCTTCTGCGGATGAAATCCATATAACTGTTTTTGAAATGAGAGATTTTTTTGCGGCTGATGTTGAGAACCACACCATTTTTCATATGTACAATTTCTTTTTTGTCATCTATATGTTCTACGTGTTCTTCATTGATTATGTATGCAGAATGTATTCTAAAAAAATTAAATTTATTGGTTGCTTCTTCAACAGAGGAAATCGTTCCGCGGCAGTGGTATGCAGCGCCTGACACACAATGTACAGTATAGTAATTTTTTTCACTCTCAAAATAGAGAATATCCTTCACACGCAGAAGAATTTCCCCTTTTGTTGTCTGAAAAAGAAAGGTTTCATTGTTGGTAATACATTTTTCAATGACTTTTTGCACGGCGGAAGGCAATTCTTCTTCAAGGTGATCCTTGCGCAGAAAGCGAAAAGGGCTGAATTCAAAGGATTTATAGACTAAATTATTGTGTGCTGACACAAAGATAATCGTGGTATCAGGATATTTTTCATTCAGCACGCCGGCGAGCTGGAATCCGTTTGTCTGCGGCATATGAATATCCAAAAATAAAACGTCAATGGGAAATTCTGATAGGTACTGCAGTACTTCATCTGCTGAACCAAACTCCGGGGCAATTTGACAATCAATGCGGTCTGGTACATAATGTGCGCACAAATAGCGAAGCTTTTGGGCCAATGCATGTGCAAATGGAAGGTTGTCGTCACAAACAGCAATTGTGAACATCGGTGTTCCTCCATAGAAACATAAAAACATACTGTGGTATTTAAAAAAATCAGACAATATATTTATACACGCGTATACTAGCACGAAACCATGTTAATTTCGCGCTTTTTTTGTCGAATAAAAAAAGAAAAAGGATACCAGTTTGTGTGATTTCCTCTCCGTGTTTTGGGAGAGGGGAATTTGAAAACCATTTATCCCTTTTTTATGCATATTATCCCAATTTTGGGCAGTGCTTGGTATTTATGATATATTATAGAATTACAAAAGGGAATTCATGGTGCCTATAAGGAACCATCCGGATTGCTTTTGGAAATATTACATAGAAAGGACAAAAAAATGAAGCAGGTACGTAAAGCAGTGGTGGCGATTTTTCTTCTCCTGGCACTGGCGATCCAGTCGGTGCCGCTGGTCGGCGCTGCGGGACCTCTGCCGTCCGCAGGATACACGGATACAGAGGCGCTCCAGTCCGCTGATGCCGACACAGCGGGCGAGAATGAAATATCTGCCGAAGAGAGGTATGTGGAAGATTTATCCACAGTGGATTGGGACAAAGTAATCGACAATCGCATTTGTTTGCGGGAGAATAAGGACCTGGTCCCAGATGACTACGAATGGACGGTGGAGGATTTCCCTGAGCTGGAGCTGGAGGACGTCTTCGACAACGATTATTCCATCTATCTGCTCCTGCAGGACAGCGGCAAGGAAAGCTTGACGTACGCCATTGAAAAAATGGCGCTGCGGGAGGAATTTTGTGAGGTGAGTCTGTGTCATGTGGTGGAGGTGGACCCCATCACAGACGAGGCGGTGCAAAGCACCACAGAAGCCATCGAAGAGATGATAGAAGAAGTTACCGCTACCATTACCGCTTCGAGCGGGAGGGCCGTTCCCAACGACCCGGGATACAGTATGCAGTCTTCCTACCTGGAGGAGATCGGCGCGCCGGAGGCGTGGTGGTACACTACGGGGAGTTCGACGCTTAAGATCGGTGTGATAGATACTGGGATCAATGATGTGGATTTGGGGGCAAATCTCGGTGTGGGAAAGGATTTCTATTCGAATTCTACAGATCCTACTATTACCGATGACGATATTATCGGACATGGAACAAGAGTGGCTCAGACCATCGGCGCCCTTGGAAATAATAGTGTGGGTATAGCTGGTCTTTGCTGGAATATCGAATTGATTCCCCTACAAGCGCTCATTTCAGATGCAGATGAAGGCGATGAAGATTATGGAAGACTTTGTAGCAATGCGATAAGGGACGCCTTCCTGTATGCTGAGGAGCAGCATATTCCCATTTTGAACTGCAGCTTGGGCTCCATAGAAGAATACGGATTGGGCACACCCAATTATATCAGGGATTATTCCGGATTGATTGTTGCTGCTGCAGGCAATGATGGAATAGAATTGCATTATGGAACTAATTCCGATCCTGGAGTCCATTGCACGCCAGCTTGCTACGAGGAAGACAATATTATTTCTGTGGGTGCGCTCAATGAAGCCTGTAATGCACCAGCCACAAACACCGACTGGAATCTAAGCTCAGGTGGATCAAATTACGGAGAGGACTGTGTAGACATTTTTGCTCCGGGAACCAATATTTGTTTTTATACACCCGAAGGATATATTCGTAGAAATGGTACATCACATGCAGCTCCTATGGTGACCGGCGCGGCGGCGCTGCTTTGGCTCTGCTACCCATATCTTTCTCCCGTGCAGATCAAATATGCTCTTATGGACGGAGGGACTCCTCTGGACAATCTGGAGGGAAAATGCGTCAGCGAAAAAATGCTGAATATTATAGGCGCCATCAATCTGCTCCAGGATCATGCGAATCTGCGGGTAGAGCAAACTGTTTCTCCTGGCACATATGTAATCGGTGCCCAGCAGAACGCCTTCCAGGTGCTGAGCATCGACGGCGGCAGTACGGCGGTAGGGGCTGAACTGGAGACCTATGAGGCCAACGGCTCCGATGAACAGAAATTTAATATTCAGTATCACAGTGACGACAATGGATATTACACCATTCAAAACGTCAAGTCTGGCCTGTATCTGGAAACGGCAAACAGTAGTTCTTTCTTTCAGTCCCGAATCCGGCAGAATGTAAAGACGGAAAATGAAAACCAAAAGTGGGTCATCATTGAATATCCCATAAACTTCTTTGATGAAGGAACGCCTACATATTATATTATGAATAAGGAAGCGTTCTTTGTGATGGACTGTAAGACGTGGAGCATTGCCAACAACAATCCTGTACAGCTTTATACATGGCACTCCGATTATGCTACAAATACCACCAACCGAAATCAGGGGTTTGTATTTTTTAGAGAGGCGGACAATCCGGAGCTTGAGGAAGGCGCACTCTTTAGAATAGGATCCAATACAAACGATACCAGCACCTTTCTTACAAATGTAGAAAATAATGCAGAGCTACAGGGATCGGGTACGGAGCTGCGTATCGCGTCCAGTTCTTCCGGGTACAAAATCGTAGATAATGAAACTGGAAAAGTATTGACCCTGGAAAATGGAAGCACTGCTGCAGATGCCGATCTTGTGTTTGCTACGGACACCAATGCACTGTATCAGCAGTGGCAGATTAAGCACAACGGGGACGGAACCGTTCGTTTTATATCGGCGGCCACAGGCTCATGTATGGATTGTTACAGCGGTCTGTTCACCGCTGGTACGAATATTTGGACCTATACACCCAACGGTACCGCTGCCCAGCGGTTCCGGATAGAGCCTATAACGGACCGCGTGGATGAATCGCTGGAATACGAGGTGACAATGCTACGAAACACAAGCAATGTAGCAGTTTTGTGCGCATCTGCAGCGGGACCAGCCGCTGTCCCGTATACGAATGGCGATGTGCTGTATCCCTTTACCTTTGAATATGTGGAAGATGTGGGCTTGTATGTGATCCGGGACAAGGCGTCCCAGCAGGTGCTTACCATGTCAAGCAGCGGTGGTTTGTCTTTTAGTAATTACACAGGGGCGGATACGCAGTATTGGATCCTGAAGAAAGCCGGTACTGCTAAAACGACATACACTTTGCAGAGTGCAGACACCCGCCGTTACTTAAAGTGGAGTGAATCTGCAGGTCAGTGGAGTGTTTCTTCTGACAGTGCGTTTGTGGCGGGAAACGGTACGTATTGGTTTTACTTAAACGTCCGACCCTTTGCTGATGGGCAGTATATCATTCGCCCCCAAAATGCACCGGGTAAGGCCTTTGAAGCAGGTGCGCAAGCGGTGAGCAACCGCTATGCCCTTCAATTCCAGGATTACACAGGAGAGGCAGCGCAAGTGTTTTATGCAACATTTGACACTTCCAAGGGCGCTTACAGCTTTGCAAGCATAGAGCATCCCACTTATTACATCAATACACTAAGTGGAAGTACTGAATTGGATTTATTGCGGGAAAATGTAAATAAAGATTATCATTATTGGACGCTGTATCCCCAATCGGATGGTTTTTGCACCGTTTTGGAATGTTATACAGGCGATCGATGGTGGACTCTGCAGCAGGGGACCCAAAAAATATTTGTGGGCGAATATACCGGCAGTACACTCCAGCAGTTTGCCTTTGTTCCTGTAGCAGACGAGATTGCGCCTGGATTCTATCACATCGCCCCTGCTGACGACGACTCTCAGGCGCTTGGGACTTCCGAGGACGGCAGTATCTCCCTACAGGCGAGTGCATCGGCCCAGATCTTTGTGCCTGTCAGAGCTTACAGCAGCTACATGCTGGTGGATTACGAATCGGGGAATGCCCTGTATTTGGACGAGGATGGAAGCATTCATCAAGAGGCCATCGACAGCACCGATCCGGCACAGCTCTGGCAGATAAAATTTGAGCTGGACGAAAATGGCGATCCAACGGAAAATATCCTTATAAGCGCTTATCTTACCATGGACTGTATGACTGTCTCGTCGAGCCAGAACGGAGCCATTGGAATGCAGCCGGCGGATGGAAGTGACGAACAGAGCTTTGTCTTGGATAGTGTAAATCCGGGGAAATACAACGTGATGGGGGACATCGTTTTGTCTGCAGATGCTGACTACGACGCTGCACCCCAAATGGAGGCAGATGGGTCCGTTTCCGAAGGCGCACCCCTGGAGCGTTCTGCCTGGGGAGCGGAGGGGAACCGCCGCCGCACCTTTAAACTCCTCTATGACAGCAACGGCTTCTGCAAAATCCGGGATGCCCAGTCCACTTTGGTGCTGGAAGAGGTTGACAACGACGGTGCATCTGTGGTAGTATTGAATCAGTACAGTAGTGCGTCTAAGGCCCAAAAGTGGATCGTGCTGACCCACACAGACGGAACGCATACCTACATAAATGCAGACACCGGCCACTGTATCACACTTTCCGGCCTGCAGGCGTCTGCGGAATCCTTTGCCGATACAGCTGCCCAGAAATATCGGTTCATTGAAAAGTGGGACATCAACCAGGATGGAGTTATTGGCACGGAGGACTTGATAATCATGCGTTGGTATCTTGTGGGAAGTACTACTTTGACTCCTGAACAGGCATATGCGGCCGACGCGGATGATGACGGTATATCGACAATGGCAGATTTGAATTTTCTCACCCAAGTGGTTGCCGGGAATGTACAGGTGACCGATGAAGATGCAAATACAGCAGCGGCAGCGGCCTTGCACCTATCTTCCCTCGACAACATAAACTATGAATGGCTGATGACATGCAGTGATGAGGAATTCCTTACATATCTGCTGGGAGAAAATTATGCGTCCTATAGTATTCCATATGCGGAAATCATTAAATAAAATCGTATTTTAAGGGAGGTTAATATGAAACGCACAATCGCGTGCTTTCTGGCATGCATGCTGCTGATTCCCGGTATGCTTGTGTATACGTCTGCTGAGGAAACGAACGTGGGCGACGTCCCCAGTTTCACTGTTGACTGGGATTTCCAGTATGACGATTCTAAGGCGTACCTGCCGGTGATTCGGGTGGGGATTGTGACTTCAACAAATTTGAATGGACAGCTCGGACCCTTGGAGGATCTGTTTACCAATTATAGCGGCAGGCCCTTCGTCGATTTTGAGGAAGCCAAATACTGGGCATATAATATATCATTTCCGAACTATTATGATGAGAAACTGCCGCCTGAGCTGCAGTTGGATGATACATATATTTGCGACGGTATATGTCAAATAACATTTGACCGGCCGATGACCCGGCATGAGTTGATCAGCTTTGCCCACCTGCTCGTTACTGAACCACTAATATGGGGAATGTTTGGTATAGACCCGGACAAAGCAAACAACTATTCCGTATATGTCTCTCTTGTGGAAAAGGAAGTGGAGACACAAAACTGGGATGATTTCGAGGAGTTCCGTACTGATTCGCAGCTCTATTTCCACGAGGACACACTGCGTGTGGGTGTAGATCTCACATATGTTCCCAGATATTACTCGTGGAGCAAGGAGGATTTTCCGGAATTGGAGGGTTTGAAGGATGTAGAAGTGTACATATACAAAGAAAACAACCCATACATTCCTGATCCTTATGTAGAGCTGACACTGACCTTTAACACCCCCGGACGTGAGACTCTGGAGGACGCGATGCAGAAGCTGGGGAAGCGGTATGAGTTTGATTTTGTTCATTTCGACTATGGTGTTGTGTTTACGGATATGCCAGGACCTCCTTTTGATGATATCACAGACGAAACGACTATTCCAGACGAAACGACCGTTCCTGTAGCGGACATCGAAACGACAGAGCCTGCTACCGATGAAACCATTGGTGGAACCGAAACCACCGGTGAGCCGGATGAGGAAAAGCCCACTTCTCCCCAAACTGGTGACGCGGGCAGATACGCAGCCTGCGTGTGCGCGGTGGCACTGTTGGGTGTCGCTGGCGTAGTAATCTACAGAAGACGGCGTTCGGCGTAGGTTCGTATACACGAGGCTAAAAACTACAATTGCAAAATGAAACATCGGGCCGTAATATGCGGCCCGATTTTTTTGTATTATCCGGTCGATTTTTGTACAGGAAAAGGTTGACAACCACAGTGCATCGTGGTAGTATTAAGGCAGTACTATATAGTACAGTTTCCCATGGTATTCCATTTACAGAAAAATCACATTTCAAAGGAGGCTAATATGAAACGCACAATCGCGTGCTTTCTGGCATGCATGCTGCTGATTCCTGGGATGCTCATATACGTGTCTGCTGAGGATTTTGTGGGGATGGATCCAAGTGTTCCCGTTGTTGATTGGGATTTCCAGTATGATGATTCCAAGATATACTTGCCGGTGATTCAGGTGGGGGTTGTAACAACCACATCATCTTTTGCGGATGGCCCCCTGGGTCCCTTGGAGGATCCGTTTACTGATTATACCGATGGTCCATTCATTGATCTTCAGGATGCTTTGTATAAGCTTTTACAGTGCAAAATAGCACAAAAACCTTACTCTCCAGACGATTTGCCACCTGATCTGCAGCAAGATGACACATACATTTGTGGCGCCATATATCAAATAACATATGATTGGCCGATCACTCGCCATGAGTTGATCAGCTTTGCTCATCTGATTGTGACGGAACCAGAAGCGTGGTATTGGCTGTTTAACATAGACCCAGACGAAGAAAATGTGGATGAAGTTTCCGTATATGTTTCCCTTGTAGAAAAGGAAGTTGAGACACAAAACTGGGACGATTATGAGGAATACCGTACCGATTCACAGCTCTATTTCCGCGAAGATACATTGAAAGTAGATGTAGATCTATCGTACGCATCCATATATCACTCTTGGGACAAGGAGGATTTTCCGGAGTTGGAGGATTTGAAGGAGGTAGAGACATACGTCTATGATAAAAATCCAGCAGATCCTTCTGTAACCTTGACGCTGACCTTCAACACGCCGGGGAGGGATACTCTGGAGGACGCGATGCGAAAGCTATGCAGACGACTTGAGATTGCCAGCATAGGTTTCGATTATGGCATTGCGGTTATCGATGTGCCAGAACCTCCTTTTGATGATACC
>JAGZAC010000022.1 GCA_018370615.1 Clostridiales bacterium | reverse complement strand
CAGAAGACAATCCCTCACCCGCTTCGCGGGATGCCCCCGGAGTTGCTGCGCAACTCCCCACAAGGGCGCCTTTTTAGTTTTACCCTTCCCTGCACAAGGGGACTTCTTGTTTCTAGCCTCTCCTGTGCAAAAGGAACTTTTTAGTCTATGCCTCCCCTGTGCAAGGGGAGGTGCCGCTTTAGCGGCGGAGGGGTTGTCAGACCCTTTTACTATACCATAAAAACTTTGTTTTACGGCAGTACAGTTCCAATATCCACCATAGTATATTTGCTAAATTCGGGCATCCTCCAGGACAAAACCGCATAAAATAAAAAGGAGTATATTTATTTCTACCGGAGGTGAAAAATATGAGGACGCAGCCGAAACAATGTGTAGAGGCAGGCGCTATGATGCGGTATCCTGCTTTCATTGCAGATGAAAATACAGACAAGACTTGTAAGCGCACCGTAGCCGATGCAAAACGTATGACTGATTTTTATGAATATATGAAGGACTGTGTGCTGGAATACTGTCGCAGTGATACATTTCCCACAAGCGGTAAATATTATGTAGATTATCGAATCAATGAAACAGTAGACGGCTTTGACGTAGAAATTTTTCTGCGGCTGCGCATTCGCGGACGCTCCGTAGGCAGCGCCCGCATCGAACATAAGTGGCGCGATGGTGTGCTGGACCTGCAGCAGGACACACACCCAAAGATACGTAAGCGCAAAAAGCTGAAAACTCCGATGCAGACAAAACAAATTATATAAATTGCAAGCGAGGCCAATGTAAAAACTTATGATTTTTGTTGCAATTGTATAAATTCTATGATATAATGGCCAGTATAATAGATAGAAAAAATTGGTAAAGGATGAGGCTCTGTGACAAGTGAAATCATGGAAAAAATAAGGGAAGCGGAAACAAAAGCCGCAGAAATTACGGCAAATGCCCGCAGCGAGGCGGCACAGGCCATTGCCGCAGCACAGGCAGCAGCCTCTGATGAAATTGAACTGGCACAGCAGAAGGCGCGGCAAATCGCTGCAAATGCTGCCATAGAAAACAAGAGCATATCTGATGCGCGCATTGACGCCGCCAGGGAAGAAGCGCGCATACAGGCAAAGAAAATCGTTGCAGCATCTGAGGAAAACATGAAAACTGCTGTCAACGAAATTATTCGGGAGATTTTTGAAAAATGGCAGTAGCCCAAATGAAAAAGCTGTCTGTCGCCGTACTGCAGAAGGATGCCCAGCGGCTCATCGCCGATCTGCAAAAGCTCCGATGTGTGGAAGTATCCGGCGATTTTCTCCCCGGTGCAGAAGCGGACAAGCTCCCCGCACCCGGCACAGACGTGTCTCGGGAAACGGGAACGCTTATGTCCCAAATTGCTTCCGTGCGGCGGGCGATTGAATTTTTAACAGCTTATGACACAGGAAAGCACTCTCTGTTTGATCCTCCCATGGAGGCTTCTATCGATGATTTTGACAGTGGACTGGATGCCATTACCTTGGATGAGGTGAGAGAGGCAAATGCGCTGGCCGCACAAATTGCAGAAGCAGAGGAAAAGCTCGTACAAATGGAATCTGAGTATAGGGCATATCAGCCATGGATCGGAGGAGAGATTGCCCTTCCGGGAGGTAAAACTGCTCATACCCGGTTCCTTTGCGGCACGCTGCCGCTGAATGCAGACATGGCAGCTATAGATGCAAAGCTGGCCGATCTTGCCTGTGTGTCCCAGGAGGTGTATGCAGATAAAACAATCCGTGCGCTTGTCTTGATTGCGCACCGGGAGGATTTTGACGCTGCGCACAAAATTCTCAGCGCCGGCGGATTTACCGTCTGTCCGGTACAGGCGTCTGTCAGCCAGGGATATGCTGCGGGAGCTGCAGCCGACTGTATGCAGCGTTTAGAGCATGGCCGGCAAAATTTAGAACGGTTAAAGAAATCGGCAAGGGAAATGGCAGCGGCTCGGCTGGGGGATGTTAAGGCGTTATACGATGTTCTTATCACCCGACAGGACAGACTGCTGGCCCAAAGCCGCACTGTCCAAACGGAACAAACGGCACTGATCGGCGGCTGGGTGCCGGCGCAGTCTATGGAAAAAACGAAGGCACTCCTGGAAAGGTACGGTGCTGCATACAGCTTTGAAGATGCGGTGGAGGGCGATGATGCGCCAGTGATGCTTGTCAACCGCCGTGTTTCGCGCAATTTTGAATCTATCCTTTCCATGTACGACCTGCCGCAATATGGGCGATTTGACCCAACGGCAATCATGTCCGTCTTTTATACAATTATCTTCGGCCTGATGTTCGCCGATGTGTGTTACGGCGCTGTTTTGGTGATTGGATGCCTGGCCGGGCTGAAGCTGCTCCATTTGAAAGAGAGCATGCGGCGCTTTTTGAAGATGTTCGCTATCTGCGGGGTATCCTGTATCATCGGCGGCGTTTTGTTCG
Organism: Clostridiales bacterium; assembly: GCA_018370615.1. Lineage (GTDB taxonomy): Bacteria > Bacillota > Clostridia > Oscillospirales > CAG-272 > Avispirillum. Next base: position 9,580 of record JAGZAC010000022.1, on the reverse strand, counting down.
GTGGTTACTTCGGGGATTTGCCGATTGCCATTTTGGAAGGCTTCGGCGGCAGAGAGAATGTACCATCAACGGCAGTCTGGTTTGACATGATAGAAGACCCTATCATGATGCTCCTGCTCTCTCTGGGCGTAGGCGCCGTACACATGATCACAGCGTTTATCATTAAGTTTATTATTCTCGTCCGGGACGGTCACGTCTTTGACGCCATTGCGGACGTGGGCAGCTGGCTGATTCTGTTTGCCGGCATTGGCGTGTATTTTATCCAATCCACCGCAGGACTCATTCTGGCAGGGGTAGGAGTTGTCATGCTGATTTGCACCCAGGGGCGTCAGGAAAAAAATATCATTATGCGGCTTTTGAAGGGTGTCATGAGCCTGTACGACATTGTAGGATATCTATCAGATCTGCTGTCCTACTCCAGAATCCTGGCACTCAGCCTCGCTTCTGCTGTCATTGCCAGTGTAATGAATCTGCTGGGCACCATGGGCGGGCTGTCGGTAGGAGGAATCCTTCTGTTCGTGCTTGTGTTTATCCTGGGACATACCATCAACTTCTTCGTCAACATTCTGGGAGCATATGTTCACACCAGCAGACTGCAGTATATTGAATTTTTCGGAAAATTTTATGAAGGCGGCGGGCGGGCCTTCGCTCCGCTGGAACCCAAAAGCAAATATGTAACCTTTAAGTAAATATATAAGGAGAGGGACTATGACATTCACTGAATTCTTAACAACGATTTTCACAGGACAAAACCTGGCACTGCTGGGTGCCGCCTTTGCGGCAACCTTTGCATGCATCGGCAGTGCGAAGGGTGTCGGCATCGTGGGCGAGGCCGCTTCCGGCATGCTGGCGGAGGACCCGTCAAAATTCGGACAATCCCTGCTGCTGCAGGCGCTCCCCGGCACACAAGGTATTTACGGCCTCGTTACCGCATTTCTGATTCTGATGAAAATCGGCCTGTTCGGCGGAGACGTTACCATCGATTTTGCCCAGGGCATGTATCTTCTGGCCGCATCTCTTCCTGTGGGGATTGTTGGATATTTTTCCGGAATTGCCCAGGGACGTGTAGCGGCTTCGGGTATCGGCCTTATCTCCCGCAGAGAGGGGCAAATTGCTAAAGCCATTACCGCCGCCGCACTAGTAGAAACCTATGCCATTTTTGCGCTTCTGGCATCGATTCTTCCCGTTCTGTTTTTTAATCCTTAAATCACGATGTAAAAATATTTTTAACTATAGGGCACAAGAACACGGAAAGGTATAAAATATGATGCACAATTTAGATAGAATTCTGGAGAAAATCCTTTCCCAGGCCCGGGAGGAAGCAGACGAACTGCTAGGGGCAGCCCGTCAGGAATGTACCGAAATCCAGCGGGAGTCCGCCGCCCGGGCGCAGTCGATTGTAGAGGCGGCCCAGGCAAGAGCAGAGCGGGAAGGAAGCATTGCCGCCCAGCGGGCAAATTCCACTGCTGATATGAAGCGGCGGGAGATTTTGCTTGCTGCAAGGGTGGGTATGCTGTCCAGAGCTTTTGTAGAAGCGGAAAACTACCTATATGCATTGTCCAAAGAAGACTACTGCGTATTTCTGGCGCATTTGCTGGCAGATGCGGCGGCGGAGCAGATTCGGACAGCCCAGCGTCTTCGTGAAATGTATGGTGACGAGGAAGTCACCGACACAGATTTTCAGTTGGTTCTCAATGAGAAGGACCGCGACCTGGGACCTTTGGTAATCAAGGCGGCAAAAACCTTTTTGAAACGGAAATCCTCCGAGCTGGGAAAAACAGACTTTACCCTTGCCGAGGATATCGCTCCGATCCGGGGCGGGCTGATCCTGCGTTACGGCGACATAGAATCCAATTGCTCTGTGGAAGCAGTCATCGGCGGCATGCGCGAGCGTATGGAAAGCGTTGTGGCAAATATCCTGTTTCCTAAAACGTAAACGCACTATACCAAAGAAAGGAACACACAGTCATGACTTTAGACAACGAATATCTGTTTTCCTCTTCCTTTCTGCGGGCCGGCGAGGGAGTGGGAACGCCATCCAATCGAATGACGCGAATGCTGGAGGCAGCTTCTCCAAAGCAGCTATATCAAACGGTAGCGGAAGTATTTCGAATTTCCGTACCAGAGCGGGAAGAGGCAGTGCTTGACAAGGCCTTTTGTGATGCAGTCGATAAGGTGCGCAGCGCTGTTCCCGATGTTACTGTTTTTTACCCTCTTTTATATAAATACGACTGTACAAACATCAAAATTGCCATCAAATGTGCTGTCCAGGGAATCCGTTCCTACGATGGATTTTATACCTGCGGCACAGTTCCTGCAGAGCAAATGCAGGAATATTTGCATAAAGAAGTGTTTCACAGTCTTCCTTCTGCAATGGCGGCCGCTGCAAAGGCCGCGCGGCAGGAATATGCGAAGACAGGGGAGGCGCGCTGTATCGACCTGCTGCTGGATCGGGCATGCTTTGCAGATATGGCAGACGGAGCTGCCGCAGGCGGCATCCCACTGATGCAGCAAATTGTCTCCATGCGGGCAGATTTTGCAAACATATCGGCATGTATACGAATCCGGAGCAGCGGTGTTTCTGCACAGGCGGGACGCACACTTTTGTCCCGGGCTTTTGTTCCCGGCGGGCAGATAGACCTTTCCACCCTGCTCAGTGAGGAAAACGGCTGCAGAGATATTGGACAGATAAATGAAAAGCTGGGAGCTTGTTATGTAAAGGATGCGGTACGCAAGGCCGTCGGCACCAGCCAGGACAGGATAGAAAAGATTTTCGACGAGGCAATCCTCCTAGCATGTCGGCCTTATCAGTTCAAAGCTTTTGGGCCGGAGGTTGTCATCCGATATTTGCTCATTCGCGAAGCAGAACTGCTGAATGGTCGAATCATTGCCGCGCGGTTTACGTCAGGTGCCGACAGGGAGAAAATTCGGGAAAGGCTGCGTGAAGTAAATGTATAAAATAGGGGTAGTCGGTCCCAGAGACCAGGTGCTGGCCTTCATGGCGGCCGGTTTTACCGTATATAACGCCGAAACCGGCCGAGAGGCGTTGGCGGCACTGAAAAAAGGAAAAAACGAAAATTGTGCGATCCTCTATATAACTGCGGCCCTTGCAGCAGAAATTGAAGAGGAAATTGCCCGGCTGTCTGCAGACACATTGCCGGCGATTGTTACACTGCCCGACACAGGCAGCGGATATGGAACGGCACAGCTGAAACGTGCCGTAGAGCGGGCTGTGGGCGCAGATATCATATTTAAGGACTAGAAAACAGAGAGAGGCATACGAATGACAGAAGGAAAAATCGTAAAAATATCAGGTCCCCTGGTAATTGCAGAGGGAATGCGGGAAGCCAACATGTTTGACGTGGTCCATGTAGGAGAACACCAGCTGATCGGCGAGATTATAGAAATGCACGGAGACCGGGCCTCCATCCAGGTATATGAGGAAACGGCAGGCCTGGGCCGTGGAGAACGGGTAGTGTCTACCGGCGCGCCTCTATCTGTTGAGCTGGGTCCGGGCATTGTAACCAATATATATGACGGAATCCAGCGGCCTCTGGAAAAAATGCGGGAGCTTTACGGCTCCAATATCACCCGGGGCGTTTCCGTGCCCTCTCTCGACCGGGAGAAAAAGTGGAAGTTTCATGCTGCGGTGAAAGCGGGCAGTCAGGTGGAGGCCGGCGATGTTCTCGGATATGTCGATGAAACAGAGGTTATCCGTCACAAGATTATGGTGCCCATTGGCATCAGCGGCACCGTCCGGGAGCTGTTTTCCGGAGAGTACACCGTCACCGACCGTATTGGAGTACTGGAAACGGACAACGGGGAGCTTCCCCTTACACTGATGCAGAAATGGCCGGTGCGCCGTGCGCGGCCATATTCGGAAAAGCTGCCCCCTCACGAGCCGATGGTGACGGGACAGCGAATTATTGACACCCTGTTCCCTATTGCCAAGGGGGGCACCGCTTGTGTGCCGGGGCCCTTTGGCAGCGGCAAAACGGTAGTACAGCATCAGCTTGCAAAGTGGAGCAATGTAGATTTGGTGGTATATATCGGCTGCGGAGAACGGGGCAACGAAATGACAGACGTGCTGGGGGAATTTCCGGAAATTATCGACCCCAGAAGCGGCGCGTCTCTTATGAAGCGTACCGTGCTCATCGCCAACACCTCCGACATGCCAGTAGCCGCCAGAGAAGCATCGATTTATACGGGAATTACCATTGCGGAATATTTCCGGGATATGGGATATTCCGTGGCAGTAATTGCGGACTCCACTTCCCGCTGGGCAGAGGCGCTTCGGGAGATGTCAGGCCGGCTGGAGGAAATGCCAGGTGATGAGGGATATCCGGCATATCTCACCTCCCGTCTGTCCCAGTTTTATGAACGGGCAGGAGACGTAGTGTGTATCGGCAGCGACGGACGCAGAGGGTCCCTGTCTGCCATCGGTGCAGTATCTCCTCAAGGCGGAGATATTTCTGAGCCTGTGTCCCAGGCGACACTTCGAATCGTAAAAGTATTTTGGGGGCTGGATGCTACCCTCGCCTACCGGCGCCATTTTCCTGCCATCAACTGGCTGAGCTCCTATTCCCTGTATAAGGACCGGTTGGAAAAATGGTTTTCAGAAAATATCCACCACGACTGGACCCAGCAATCCGGGGAAATTTCCCGCCTTTTGCAGGCAGAGGCGGAGTTGGATGAAATTGTAAAGCTGGTGGGTATGGACGCTCTTTCCCCCCAGGACCGGCTAACACTAGAAATTGCGCAAAGTATCCGGGAAGATTATCTTCAGCAAAATGCCTTTTCCGATACTGACGCTTATACCCCCTTGCAGCAGCAGTATGCACTGGCGTCACTGATTTTATATTTTAAGGAAAAGGCCGAGGCTGCCATTGACCGAGGCGCAGATATACAAAAAATTTCCGAGCTGCTGGTACGGGAGCAGATTGGACGAGCCAAAGCTGTTTCATTTGACCAGTTTGAAGAAAGGTATGAACAAATTCGGGAAGAGATCGATCGGCAGCTGGATAAGCTGATACAGAGTGCGGAAGGAGGCGACGAGGAATGATCCGTGAATACAAAACCATTGAGGAAGTCGCCGGGCCGCTGATGCTGGTAAAGAAGGTCGACGGAGTAAAATACGACGAGCTAGGCGAAATTGAGCTGCCCGGAGGCGAGGTACGCCGGTGCCGTGTGCTGGAAATCGATGGCTCTAACGTGCTAGTGCAACTGTTTGAAAGCGCGGCGGGGATTAATGTAGCGAATTCTAAAGTTCGCTTCTCCGGACATGGTGTGCAGCTGCCCGTATCACGGGATATGCTGGGACGGGTGTTTTCCGGAATGGGAGAGCCTATCGATGGAGGACCAAAAATTTTGCCGGAATCAACGCCGGATGTAAACGGTACCCCTATCAATCCGGCAGCAAGGCTGTATCCGTCTGAGTTCATCCAGACGGGAATTTCTACAATTGATGGTCTAAATACACTGGTGCGTGGACAGAAACTGCCTATTTTTTCTGGGTCTGGCCTTCCCCATGCTAACCTTGCGGCACAAATCACCCGTCAAGCGAAGGTGCGCACCGAGGGCGTGACGGACGATTCCAAATTTGCCGTAGTGTTTGCCGCGGTGGGCATTACCTTCGAAGAAGCGGATTTCTTTATCTCCGATTTTAAGAAAACCGGAGCGCTGGACCGCACCGTTCTCTTCATCAACCTCGCCTCCGATCCGGCCATTGAGCGGATCACTGCCCCCAGAATGGCGCTTACTGCGGCGGAATATCTGGCGTTCACCTGTGACATGCACGTGCTGGTAATTATCACAGACATTACCAACTACGCAGAGGCTCTGCGGGAGGTATCTGCCGCCCGTAAAGAAGTGCCGGGACGGCGAGGGTATCCAGGATATTTGTACACCGACCTTGCCACCATGTATGAACGTGCGGGCCGTAAAATGGGCAGCGAGGGGTCCATCACCATGATCCCTATTTTGACCATGCCTGAGGATGACAAAACGCACCCTATCCCTGATTTGACGGGATATATTACAGAAGGACAGATTATTTTGTCCCGAGAGATGTACCGCAAGGGATATCTTCCCCCCGTGGACGTGCTTCCGTCTCTGTCCCGCCTGAAGGATAAGGGAATCGGAAAAGGAAAAACTAGAGAGGATCACGCAGACACCATGAACCAGCTGTTCTTCAGCTATGCCAGAGGCAAGGATGCAAAAGAATTGATGGTAGTACTGGGAGAAGGCGCACTGACACCAATAGAACGCCTGTATGCAAAATTCTCTGACGAGTTTGAAAAGCGGTATATCAATCAAGGGTTTTACGAAAACCGCACCATCGAAGAAACATTGGATTTGGGCTGGTCCCTGCTTCGAATCCTTCCCAGAAGTGAAATGAAACGGATTAAACCCCAGCTTTTGGATAAATACTGGCCGGCAGAGGAATAGTGCGGACCGGAGAAAGGCAGATACAGCAATGGCGGAAATCAAAGTCAATCCTACCAGAATGGAACTGAAGAAGCTGAAGGGCCGCCTTGTTACAGCCAGGCGGGGACACAAGCTTCTTAAAGACAAGCGGGACGAACTGATGCGGCAGTTTCTGGATGTGGTGCGTCAGGCAAAAGCGTTGCGGGAGGAGCTCAGCATTCAGCTCGGAAGTGTGTACTCCAATTTTGCATCTGCCGCGGCACTGATGGAGCCCCGGATGATGACGGAAGCACTCATGCTGCCGGGAGTACAGGGAGATTTGACTGTAAAGAAAAAAAATATTATGAGCGTAAATGTGCCGGTATTTCAGTATGAGGCAGCTCGAGCGTCAAGCACAGGCGGTGCGGGATATGGCTATGCCTTCACATCTGGAGAATTAGACAATGCCGTGGTGCAAATTTGCACCACGTCCGCGCAGCTGGTCCGTCTGGCACAGCTGGAAAAAACAGCTACACTGCTGTGTGATGAAATAGAGAAAACACGCCGCAGAGTCAATGCGCTGGAGCATATTATGATCCCGAGGTATGAAGCGGGAGTCAGGACAATTTCCATGAAGCTGGACGAAAATGAGCGAGGAACACAGACCAGACTTATGAAAGTGAAGGATATGATGATCCGAGCACAAATAGAAGCAAAGCGCGCCGAGATGGAAGAGGACAAAGGCTCTCTTGTGTAAAGGGAGCTCCCGCGAAGCGAGTGAGGGATTGTCCTCTGAACAACCCCTCCGTCAGCTACGCTGACACCTCCCCTTGCACAGGGGAGGCGAGGATAAAAAGGCTCCCTTGTGGGGAGGCGCTTTGTGCTTAAGCCCTCCTTGTGGGGAGTTGTAAAACAACTCCGAGAGCAGTCGACGGGAGGATTGTCCGTAATTACAACCCACTTGCAAGTTGAACAGCTATTTTGCCGATATTGACCGACAAGTTTTCTCATCTAATAAAGCAAATGACAGACCGCGAGAACGCAAGCAAGACTTTCAAAGCACAAGATTAAGTGTCGTGAACTGATTGGATATATCCAACATTTTCATTCGATGTATTGACAAGAGTTCAAAACTATGATATACTATACCAAATTTTCTGAAAGGAGCACGGCAATGGCAGTCAATATCTTTACTCGTAACATTACTGTCACCATGCGCGATGCATATTCCCGTTATTGGGATTTTTCGGGCTGGTATTGTCGTACTCAAATTTCTGTATAGTCTATTTGAAGATTATAGGATATTAGGATAATGATGGTGCAAGTCGGAGAAAATTCGATTTGCACCTTTTTATATCTTTTTTAGGAGATCTCGAGATGGAAACCAAAGACTGTTTATCAAACTATTATGAGAGAGAGTATATTACCACGCCGGTAATCTATGAGGTCGAAAAGGATGAGCTACCTGAATGCCTTGAAGTCATACATCAAAGCTTCAAAACTGTAGCCGATATGTTTGGCCTGACCAGGGAGAATTGTCCCAAACATACAAGCTTCATTCCCCTATCTTTTCTCGAGTCACAGCTGAATTGGGGATGGCACATGTACGCGCTGTATGCGGAAAAGAAAATCATAGGATATATGTCACTGTCCAAGGAAGGAGAAAATGCCTTTGAGCTTCACAATCTTGCAGTTCTGCCGGAGCATCGGCATAACGGATTCGGAAAGCTTTTGCTTGATCACGCAAAAGAAGTCGTAAAATCTTTGGATGGCAACATAATCAAAATTGGCATTATCGAAGAAAGCGCTGTACTGAAAAACTGGTACATCGCCAATGGGTTTGTACATACCGGAACAGAGAAATTCGATCATCTACCATTTACAAGCGGATATCTTGAGTGGAAAGGAGAATGAATATGCAAAAGACATTTGTTATAATTATCGGACCACACGCCGTTGGTAAAATGACTGTGGGATAGTAATTTTCTAAAATTACTGGGCTTCGGCTGTTCCACAATCATATGTCAATTGAACTGGCACGCAAGCTCTTTTCACTAAACGAGAAAGGAATTTAGCTCCAAAGGAAGTTGCAAAGATGATTATAACACATTTTGCAATCAAGAAGTCGTTACCGAAAGGAAATCCTAATGTTATTTGAAGAAAAGAAGATAACCTTAAAAAATGGGCAAACTGCAGTCTTAAAAAGTCCCTGCGTCGAAGACGCGGAAAAAATGCTTGACTACATCAAGAAAGCATGTGGTGAAACAGATTTCCTTGCAAGGTATCCCGAAGAGTGGAATATCAGCGTGGAGCAAGAGGAAGGCTGGATAAACAGGTTGCGCTGCTCTCCTGACATTTTGGATATAGCCTGCTATATTGACGGTAAAGTTGCCGGCAACTGTGAGATTCGTTTCGAGGGCAGCATGAAAACATCCCACCGCGCGACGATTGCCATTGCGATACTCAAGGATTATTGGGCCCTCGGCATCGGTTCCGCCATGTTTGAAGAGCTTATAACAGCGGCCAAAGACAGAGGAACCGAAATCATGGAACTTGGATTTATCGAGGGAAACGATCGTGCAAAACATCTGTACGAAAAATTTGGGTTTCATGTTGTTTGTGAAAAGCCGAATGTTTTCAAGCGCAAGGACGGTACTTATCAAAAGGAATTCTACATGCAAAAATATCTGTAAAAAGCGAAGACGCTGCTTCTTAAATTGAAAACGAAAAAGCCGGGGTGCCCCGCAGAGAAGGCACCCCGAGCTTTTTTTGTAATCAATCAAACCTCCATACAGGAAATTTCCCGTACAAAGTCCGCAATCAGCTCCAGCTGAGATTCCTTGTTGTCCCGCAGCCATGCGGCGCGGTACCCCACAAGCCACTGTTCAAACTGGGCCAGAAGCTTTTCTCCGTCCAGGTATCCCTCTACTTTGTTGATCCGCAGGCACACCTGATTCATCAGCTGAATTGCCCGGCAGGCCAGCAGCAAATCTACAAACCGCTCGTCCGTCTCGGATACAGAACGAATGGTATCCATAACTCCATCCAGCGTCTTAATGTTTGCAATGGCCTTTTCCACATCCAAAGGAAGCTCTGTCTTTCTGCCCTCCACGGTATTTGCACTGAACCAATACATAAATTCCATCCAGTCACAGGTACGCTCACATCTGCCCAT
>JAGZAC010000021.1 GCA_018370615.1 Clostridiales bacterium | reverse complement strand
CACCTATACCGATTATATCGTTCAGGTGCTGGGCAATGTGACTATGGAGCCGAAAGATACCGACATCCCCACCATCGAAAAGAAGGTTTGGGAGGATGACGATGCCGACAACAGCAGCGGATTCGGAAACGGCTATTACGAAGCGGCCGATCACACGATCGGCGATGTAATTCCCTTCAAGCTGATCGGTTCCATTCCAGACATGACCGACTATGACACCTATACTTACACCTTCCGCGACACCCAGTCCGCCGGTTTGACTCTGGACGAAGATTCCTTTGCCGTCTATCTGGTAAATGACCTGGACGCTGACCTAGCCGAGCAGACCGCTGTAAGTGGTACATACTATACTGTCAACACCAATCCCGGCAACGGCGAGACCTTTACTGTCAGCTTTGCCGACCTGAAAGCAGTTCCAAACGCCGCGGACTACAGCTACATTGTGGTAGCTTACACCGCTGCACTGAATGAAAACGCGAAAACCGGCCGAAACGAAGGAAACCCCAACGAGGTCTATCTGGAGTTTTCCAACAATCCCAACGGCGACGGTCTTGGAAAAACAGAGGAGCAATATGTCATTGTATTTACTTACACGCTAAACGGTCTAAAATACGACGGCAATTCCGACGCAAATGACATAGACGCTCGCTTGGAAGGTGCTAAGTTCGTCCTGCTGAACCGTACAATGGACAAAGCCGCCCTTGTCTCGAATACTGGCGTCTTTATAGAGTGGGTCAATCTTCCCGGGAACGCTGAAAGCTACGCAGACGTAACTCTGGAGGAGTGGGACGCCATGTATGCGGAGGATGCCGGCCGTGACGTGGTTCGGACTTCTGTCAGCAACGGCATCGTCAGAATCTCCGGCCTGGACGATGACGAGTACTACCTTCTGGAGATTGAAGCCCCTGCCGGTTACAATATGCTGGAAGAGCCTGTGAAAATTTCGCTTACCAGTGTGCTCCAACACGTGGATTTCTATGGAAATAATCAGGATCAAATCCTGACGGATCTGTATGCCGTTGTGAATGATGACACTGAAAACCCCATACACTGCGCACTGCTTGGCGTCGGTACAGTCACTGTCCCCATCGCAAACTTCTCCGGCGCCACGCTGCCGGAGACCGGCGGTATAGGCACAACTGTTTTCTTTGTGCTAGGCGGCGTGCTGGCTGTGGGCGCTGGCGTGCTGCTGATCGTCAAAAGACGTATGAGAGCCGAGCGTAAGTAACGTTTTTTACATACCGCTGCGTCCGGCAGGCTCTCCCGGATGCAGCGGCAAGGAGAACCCTGTATGAAGAAAAAAGCCTCCAAGAAGAACAAAATAACCTCTATCGTTCTGCTTTTCATCCTTCTTGGAGGGTTGTCCTTGCTGCTGTATCCAATTGTCAGCGACTATTGGAATTCTTTTCGTCAAACCAAAGCAATTGCCGCCTATACGGAAGCCGTATCGGAGCTGGACGACGCCTCCTACGAACGCTGGTGGGAAGAAGCGCAGGCATATAACGCTGCACTGCAGAAAAGCCAGACGCGCTTTCATCCCAGCGAGGAAGAAAAAGCTGTCTATGAGGAGTTGTTGGACGTGTCCGGCAATGGGGTTCTCGGGTATGTGGAGATCCCCAGCATAAATGTGTCGCTGCCCATTTACCACGGAACCGATGCACAGGTTCTGCAAATCGCCATCGGCCATATTGAGGGGACCTCCCTTCCAGTGGGAGGCCCTAGTACCCACTGTGTGATTTCCGGTCACCGGGGGCTTCCTTCCGCAAAGCTGTTTACCGATCTGGATCAGCTGACACAAGGCGATGTTTTTATTCTCCGGGTTCTGGAGGAAACGCTGACATATGAAGTAGATCAAATCCGTATTGTGGAACCAGATGACATATCTCTGCTGGAAATAGAAGAAGGCGAGGATCTCTGTACGCTGATGACCTGCACCCCTTACGGCGTCAATTCCCACCGTCTTCTGGTGCGGGGACACCGCATAGAAAACCAGGAGGATGCGGCATCCATCCCCATTACCGCGGACGCCATACAGCTCGAGCCCAGGCTGGTGGCACCGGTTCTGGCAATTCCTGTCTTGCTGCTCCTTCTGCTATGGGGACTGCTCATACCGCTTAGAAAACGAAAATAGGAGGGAAACGGATGAAAGTGCATCTATTCCGAAGAGGCATCGCGGCATTTGCAGCTTCTCTGCTGGTATGTGCATCCGGTATCTTTGTGCCCGTTTTTGCCCGCGAGAATATAGAGCTACAGCGGGAATCGTCCCTAACCGTCTATTTCGGAGAGGACGGGAACGGTTTTTCGGATGTGGAATTTCTCCTCTATCGGGTGGCCGATCTTTCCGAAGCGGGCGTCTATACCCTGTCGGGGGACTTTCAGACATATCCTGTAAATCTCAACAGTCTGGACAGCTCCGACTGGAGAGCGCTGGCCCAAACACTGGCCGCTTATGCTGCGCGGGATGGTCTGCAGCCCATGCAGTCAGAGAAAACCGCAAAAGATGGATATGCCGTTTTTCCTGGACTTGCCGTCGGTCTGTATTTAGTGATAGGAGATTTATATGTAAATGGAGAGGCTGTCTACTGGCCCGAACCAATGCTTGTATCCCTTCCCGGTCTTACGGAAAAGGACGAATGGAACTACCATGTGAGAGCTTCCTGCAAATTTGACAGCGATACTTCCCCCACCGAAAGTGTTCGACGCAAAGTATTGAAGATTTGGAAAGACGACGGAAACGAAGAAAGGCGCCCAGAGAAAATTGCCGTTCAGCTTTTGAAAGACGGCACCGTGGCAGACACAGTCATTTTAAGCCAGGAAAACAATTGGGAATACACCTGGGAAAATTTGGACGGAAGTTCCAAATGGCAGGTTGTGGAAGCTGAAACGCCAGATGGCTATACCGTTTCGGTGGCCCAGGAAGGAATTACATTTGTGATAACCAATACCGGTCCGTCTGATACTCCGTCCCCTCCGTCCAAGCTGCCCCAAACGGGCATGCTGTGGTGGCCGGTTCCGCTGCTTGTCTCCGGCGGCCTGCTGTTTATAATAATTGGTCTTTTTGTGCGGCGCAGATGTGGAGATGAAAATGAGAAATAAAAGAAAAAAAGGGGGAACGATTCTCATAACAGGAGGGCTGCTGTTGCTCGTCGCGGCCCTTCTCTTGACCGGATACAACCTGCTGGACGAACACAGGGCAGCGATAGAGACAGGCCATGTGCTTGCAGCACTGCAGCTGGAAGTGACAGACGCCCTTTCTTCCAGCTCCGATGAAGGCAAGGAGATTTCCGATAATATTTTACACCCGGATATGGAAATGCCCATTACAGAGGTTGAAGGAAACGACTATATCGGCATTCTAGAAATTCCCGCTTTGCAGCTCTCTCTTCCCGTGCTGGGTACATGCAGCACAACGAATTTGAAGATCGCTCCCTGCTGTTATGACGGCTCGGTATATGCCGGGCCCATGGTAATCGCCGGACACAATTACCGCGCCCACTTCGGGGCCCTGAAAAACCTCACCATGGGCGCACAAGTAAAGTTTACCGATGTGAAGGGAAACAGCTTTCTCTATAAAGCAGTAGAAACGGAAGTCCTCGACATGACGGCCGTGGAAGACATGACGTGCGGGGAATGGGATTTGACACTTTTCACCTGTACGCCCAGCGGACAGACTCGCCTTGCTGTGCGATGCATAAAACTGGGTTGATCTAAGGTATGAATCTATTGGTTTATTGCAAAATTCGTATGGATATGCTATCATGATGCCAACCAATATGAAAGGGCATCGGGACATGGAGCTACGTACACTTCGATATTTTCTGGCAGCGGCACAGGAGGAGAATATCACCAGAGCTGCGGATATTCTGCATGTGACACAGCCGACATTGAGCCGGCAGATAATGGATTTGGAAAAAGAACTCGGCACTACGCTGATGCTTCGTGGGAAAAACGGGCTGACTTTGACCGACGACGGCCTTCTCTTCCGCCAACGGGCGGAAGAGATTGTAGAACTAGCGGATCGTCTGGAGCAGGTTTTTGTGGAACGAAATGCCGATGTCAGCGGGCTGATTGCCATCGGAGCCTCGGAAGCGGTGGGGAGCCGCTTGTTTGCAAAGCTCATCAGACAGTTTTCTGAAAGATATCCCCTGGTGCAATTTCATTTGTACAACGAAATGGCAGATAATATCAAAGACCGGCTGGACAAGGGTCTGGTGGACGTGGGCCTGCTGCTAGAGCCGGTCGATACGGCGAAATATGATTTTGTCCGGCTCTCCCAAAAGGAAACCTGGGGCATACTTATGCGAGATGATCACCCTCTGTCCCACCGGGAAAGCATTCTGCCGGAGGAGATAGCGGCGTATCCCCTGATTCTTCCTCTGCGGGAGCGGGTGCGCGCGGAAATCCTGAACTGGCTGAAACGGGAGGAAAAAGACCTGTATATTCCACTCAGTTATACGCTCCTTTCCAATGCCGCCCTTCTCGTAGAAGAAGGGCTGGGATGCGCATTCTGTCTGGACGGTGCTCTGGCAATCCACAGCAGTCCACATCTGCGATTCATCCCTATCTACCCCGAACACACCACCCGCAGCGTGTTGATTTGGAAAAAGAACCATTTGTTCTCTCCCGCAACCTCTCTTTTTATTCAGGAAATCAACATGCTTCGGGCAGAAATGGAGTAAATACACAAAAAAGCCTCCCAGGTGTCCCCACTTGGAGGCTTTCTTTTTTACTCCATCCATGCGAAAAACGCATGAAAAATGATAAAAAATAGGTATTAGACATTGAACAAATCCTCTTTTATAATAATTACAGAAAAGTCAGAAACCACGCAGTAATCCCCATTTTCTGAATTTAGAGCAGGAGGCAGTGCAAATGAAAAAAATACTTTCACTTATTCTCGCAATAGCAGTGACCCTTTCTCTCGCAGCGTGCGCAACGACAGGAACACAGGAAGCCGATTCTGTGGAATCCCAGCAGGAAACACAAGTCGGCAGCTCTTCAGAAATGGAAACCTCCAGCTCGGAGACATCAGAAACCGGCGGGGAACAAGACAGCAGCGTTCTGGTGGCCTATTTCTCCTGGGCAGACAATGCCATTTTAGCGGACGATGTGGACGTAATTTCTTCTCCCAGCGTAACTTCGCCTGGAAATGTACAGCAGCTGGCGGGCTGGGTGCAGGAGGAGACTGGCGGAGATTTGTTTTCCATACAGGTGACCGACCCATACTCCAGTGACTGGGATGAATGTCTGGCCCGTGCCAATCAGGAGCGGGGAGAGGATGCCCGGCCGGAGCTCACGGCAAACGTAGCCAATTTGGAGCAGTATGACACGGTGTTTTTGGGATACCCCAACTGGTGGTATGGTGTGCCGATGGCGCTCCTCTCTTTTTTGGAGCAAAACGATCTTTCCGGCAAGCAGGTATATTTGTTTTGCTCTCACGGTACCGGAGGGCTGGCCAGAAGCGTGGAGATTATTACCGAGGCTGCGCCGGATGCAGTGATCTCAGATGATATTTTCGACTGTTACGAAGAAGAAGCTGCCTCCTCCCAGAGCGACATACAAAACTGGGTGGCAGGACTTGGTTATTGACGGCAGGGGGACTGGAAGCATGAAAAAAATCTTTCACATTTTGGTTTTCAGTTTGATGATATTTATTCTTTCCGCCTGCACAGGCGGGAATCAGGATCCCGTAACATCCACCACATCAGAGCCCTTTTCCTCTGCAACAGAGTCCCCCTCCTCTTCGGAACAGTCAGCGACGTCTGCATCGTCCATAACCGAAGCGCCTTCCGAGACAGAAGAGCCGGAAGGTACTGCACAGCGCATCTCCGTGCAGTTTGGGGAAAACGTCGTGATTTACGAGCTCAACGGCAGCACGGCGGCAGCTTCCCTTTATGAGCAGCTGCCTCTCACCATCCAGGTGGAGGATTTCAGCACCAATGAGAAAATTTTTTACCCGCCGGAAGCGCTGGATACCAGCGACGCTCCATTGGCACAGGCAGGCGCAGGCACACTGGCCTATTACGCACCCTGGGGAGATGTGGTGATGTTCTACGATGACTACAATGAAAATCCTTCATTGTTTGAACTGGGACAGGTCGTCTCCGGGGGAGAGCTGGTCCGGGAGATGTCCGGAACAGTCACTATCACCACAGCAGAATAACATCCTTCTGTGTCGGCGCAATGTGTGAATACTTTTAAGTAATATGAAAATCCGCGGATGGGAGAAAGAAATGAAATAAGGAGGCTTTAGCAGATGAAGATCGTAGTATTAGAAGGTAGTCCCAACAAAAACGGTTCCTCCAACCTGCTTGCCGATTGTTTTCGGCAAGGGGCGGAGGAAGCCGGTCATACGGTAGAAATGGTGGATGCTGCCCACGCCAATATCCATCCCTGCACCGGCTGCATCCACTGCGGGTATGAGGGTCCTTGTGTGCAGAAGGACGATATCGAGGAGATTCGCAGCAAAATTTTGGATGCAGACATGATGGTGTTTGTCACTCCGCTGTATTATTACGGTATGTCCGCCCAGCTGAAAATTCTAATCGATCGCTTTTGCGCTTTCAACAGCTCTATCCAGCATAAACATATGAAGTCCGCCCTGCTCGCCGTGGCCTGGAACAACGATGACTGGACCTTTGCGGCACTGGAATCCCATTATAAAACCCTGGTGCGGTATCTGAATCTTACAGATATGGGAATGGTGCTGGGTGTCGGCTGCGGGACCCCTTCCATGACACAGCACTCCGAGTTTCCGCAGCAAGCGTATCATCTGGGAAATCGGCTGCGGTAAAAAATCCGGGCAAAATCATCCGTCAGATGAGCAGTGAAAGCGCCGCTCCCTGACAAAGAAGAAAGGAATCATCCATATGAAAAAGCTGTTATCTTTTCTGTTGTTTTTGGCACTGGTCCTCCCTCTTGCTGCCTGCAGCGGAGAAACCACTTCCTCTCCTGAAACCGACAGTGCAGAGCCGTCGGTCAGCTCATTCGAATCATCTTCCGCTGACACTTCAGAAGCTACCGCCGAACCTGAGGAGTCCTCCGGGGCATCCGACACAACGGAAGCAGAAGGCGGCGGTACGCTGGTGGCATATTTTTCCTGGTCGGGCAACACTGAGCAAATGGCAAATATGATCCAACAGGAAACCGGCGGCGACTTGTTTGAAATTGCACCGGCTACGCCGTACACCGACGATTATGATACACTTTTAGATGTGGCCCGGCAGGAACAGGCGGAAGATGCACGTCCGGCACTGGCAAGTCAGGTGGAAAACTGGGACAGTTACGATGTGGTGTTTGTAGGCTACCCCGATTGGTGGAGCGATGCGCCGATGCTGATCTATTCCTTCCTGGAAGCCTACAGCTGGGAGGGAAAAGCCCTCGTCCCCTTCTGTACCAGTGGCGGAAGCGGCTTTGGCCGCAGTCTGGATAAGCTTGCCGACAGTGCGCCGTCTGCCACAATTTTGGAGGGGCTTCACGTGTCCGGAAATCGCGTGGGCAGCGCCGGTGAGGACGTGGCCGCTTGGATTGACGGTCTGAATCTCACCTGATTTTGAAAGAAAGGCGGGAGGATTTGTGAAGCCAAAAGCCATACTCAAAATCATCGTAGACGTTTGGATGACGCTTGCCCTGCTGTTTTTGATGGGATATCAGTTCTGGGGCGACACCGCCCACGAATGGGCAGGAACGGGGATGTTCCTTTTATTCATCGCCCACCACATACTCAACGTAAGCTGGTATAAAACTTTATTTCGCGGAAAGTATACTCCCCTTCGTGTTTTTCAGTTGTTCGTGGATATATTGGTGTTTCTCGCCATGATTGGTCTGATGGTCAGCGGGATTATGCTTTCCAACCATGTTTTCTCATTTTTACGCATCCGGGGCGGAATGTCCTTTGCACGTCTGCTTCATATGACCGCATCCCATTGGGGATTTGTCCTGATGGCACTGCATCTGGGACTCCACTGGGGAGTTTTCCTTGGAATTGCCAGAAAGGCTCTGAGGCTTCAGCAGTCCTCCCGGGTGCGAAAGATTCTTCTGCCCATTTTGGGGGCGGGAATTGCAGTCTACGGCCTGACGGTATTTTTCCGGCGAGAGTTTCTCACCTACATGCTGCTGCAAACCCAGTTTGTCTTTTTGGATTTCAGCGAGCCCATCCCGCTTTTTTATGTAGACTATCTGGCCATGATGGGCGCCTTTATCTTCCTGGCCTACTACGCTTCCAAGCTTCTGCGGAAGCTGTCGGGGAAAAAGAAAACTGCGCACCGACAAATTTCTTACGAATAAATAAAGGCTGCTTTTGTAAAAAGCAGCAAATGACAAGCACGTTACTTTATAGGAGGTAATCTATTATGAAAAAGAACATTGGAAATACACTTGCCTTATACCCCACGCCCCTTGTGGTGGTCGGGGCAATGGTAAACGGCAAGCCCAACTGGCTGCTGGTAGGGCATCTGGGCATTATGGGCCATGACCATGTAATGGTCAGTCTGGCAAAGCCTCACTACACCAACCAAGGTATTAAAGAAAATAAAAAGCTGTCCATCAATATCGTGGACGAGGCTATCCTTGCGAAGGCGGACCGTTCCGGCTGCGTCAGCGGCAGCAAGGAGGATAAATCTGGGCTCTTTGACTATGTCCTCTCCAAGGGAGGTGTGCCGATGATTTCTCAGGCGCCGGTTGTGATGGAATGCAGCGTAGAGAACCTCTACGAAACAAAAGGATTTGACAACTTTATCTGCACCATCGACAACACCTATGCGGAGGAAAGCGTGCTGACCGGAGAAGGAAAGCTGGATTACCGCATCCTAAAGCCGGTGCTGTTTGAGATGCCCACCTATGAGTATCTGAGGACCGGTGATGTGATCGGCAAGTGTATGTCTTATGGAAAATAGGCACGCTGGCTACGACCGGCCGTTGATCGTCTCCTATTCCTATTCGGGCAATACCCACCGAATTGCTCAAAAGATTCAGGCGGCCGCGGGGGGCGACTGGTGCGAGATCTATCCGTGGCAGCCGTATCCCATGGCTTTCCCGGAGCTGCTCCGACAGGTAAAAGGGGAGGTGCAGTCTCACTATCGGCCCAGGCTTCTCCCGGGAACTCCTTCCCCGCATCCATACACCATAATATTTGTGGGAACTCCCAACTGGTGCGGAACCATCGCTCCGCCCCTTGCCTCCTGGCTGTATAAAAACAACCTTTCCGGGAAAATTATTCTCCCGTTTTACTCTCACTGCGGTGGAGTGAGCGGAGATCTTCGGCAGGACATCGCCAGACTGTGTCCCAAGGCAGACGTGCGGGAAGCGCTGGGCATCATCGACGACGGCGGAATAAAATTGGGAGATATGCTCCGTCAGTGGTTTATAGAAAATCGTATCAAAATATCTCCCATATCTCACGCCGGTTAAGGAGGAAAACAGAATGCAATATACCAAATTGGGCAACGCGGAGCTAAAGGTTTCCCGTATTTGTATGGGGTGCATGGGCTTCGGCGATGCAAAAAGGGGCCAGCACAGCTGGACATTGGACGAGGACCATTCCCGTGAAATCATCCAGCGGGGGCTGGAGTTGGGCGTCAATTTCTTTGATACCGCCATCGCCTACCAAAGCGGCACCAGCGAGCAGTACCTTGGACGGGCGCTGCGGGATTTTGCCAGGCGGGACGAGGTGGTGGTAGCCACCAAATTCCTGCCCCGCGCCAGGGAGGAAATTACTGCCGAAATTTCTGGGCAGCAGCATATCGAGCAAATGATCGACACCAGCTTGAAAAATCTGGGGCTCGATTACGTGGATCTCTATATCTATCACATGTGGGACTATGAGACGCCCCTTTACGACATTATGGACGGACTCAATCGAGTCGTAAAAGCTGGAAAAGCCCGGTACATCGGCATTTCCAACTGCTTTGCCTATCAGCTGGCTAAGGCGAACGCCCTGGCGGAAAAAGAGGGCTTTGCAAAATTTGTCTCCATCCAGGGGCACTACAACCTGATTTTCCGAGAGGAGGAACGGGAGATGGCAAAGCTCTGCGCTGAGGACAATATTGCCATGACCCCCTACAGCGCACTGGCCGGCGGCCGCCTTTCCAAGCATCCAGGTGAGACCTCCAAACGGTTGGAAGAGGACAGCTATGCAAAGTTTAAATACGACGCCACCGCCGTCCAGGACAATGTGATTATTCAGCGTGTAGCGGAGCTGGCAGAAAAGCATGGCGTATCCATGACGGAGATTTCCTTAGCTTGGCTTTTGACAAAAACTGCTTCTCCAGTGGTAGGCGCTACCAAGCTGCACCATATCGAAGGCGCGGCCAAAGCAGTAGAGCTTACGCTGACACAACAGGAGATCGCCTATCTAGAGGAGGAATACGTTCCCCACAGGCTGGTGGGGGTGATGGCGCAGAACACACCGTCCGCCGCAAAAGCACTATAAGCAACCGCTATTTTCGATACAGCTTTCGATATTCCGTGGGCAAAATCTGCGTCTGCTCCTTAAAGGCTTTCGTAAATTTCCCCTGCGTTTCATAGCCCACTTTTTCTGCAATCCTGGCAATGCTGTCATCGGTCTCCCGCAGCAGCTTCATTGCCTGCTGCATCCGGTACTCCTTCACATAAGAGGCAATGGGCATTCCATAAACTGTTTTGAATACAGTTTTCAGAGACGAGGTGTTGAGCAGATACTTTCTGGCGAGCTGTTCAATGGTGAACCGCTGATCCAAATGCTGCACCAAAAAATTTCGAATTTCCTTGACAAGCTCCGTCTGCCGGGATCCGTATTGGTTCAGTCCCTTTACGGCGCCCGGCTCCAGCCGCAGCAAATACAAAAGCGCCTCCAGAGCCTTCAGCTTGTAATAGGGGACGCGCAGGTGCCGGGGCAGGTTGTATAAAGGGGAAAATATGCTGTCAATGGTACTGTTGGAGGGGACCCCAAAGGGGGCCTCCTCCACACAGAACTTTTGATAGATTTTTTTTGCTTCAAATCCCGCCTCCTGCAGGATGCTCGGACAGCTTTTATCCAATTCCCGCAAATCCACGGTGACGGCGATGCCTTCATAATATCCCAGGGGGAGGGCCATTTGCGAGTCTGCACAGCTGGCCAGAGAATGCAGGCACAGATCTCCCGCGCCCAGATAAACGGCGGCGCCGTCATGCATATTCCAGCCGATCCGTCCCCGCCGGCAGTGATTGATTTCCAAAACAGCGTCTTTGGGTTTATGATGAAACTGCACTTGCTCTGCCAGATACTGATGCAGGGAAAGCTCGATACCCGGAAACAGCAGAAATCTTTCAATTTTCCCTTTTCCCCTTGTACGCGCAGTAAATTGCTCTGTCATCAAAGGCTTCCCGGCATCTGCAGCATTGTGCTGCTCTACTGCAAAGGTTCCTTCCGGCACTTCCTGGAGCGCCCTCTCCAGATACGCCTCATACGCATCGTTCATATGTGGCCTCCTCAGTAAAAATCATTCGAAAGACGGACAGGATATCTCCACCATTTTTTCGATCATTTGATGCAAAAGCTGGGCCTGCTTTGTATCGGCGGCTTTATAATATACTTCCTTTCCGTCCCTGCGGCTTACAATCAGGCCGCTGCTTTTCAGCTGGCGCAGGTGATGGGAAACGGCAGGACTTGTCATTTCCACCAGAGAAGCCAGGTTGATGACACATTCCTCACAGTGGCAGAGCAGCCAGAAAATTCGGATGCGGCTTCCGTCACAAAGCTGCTTGAAAATGTCGGCGACCGTTTGAAATTCCTCTTCCTTCGGCATATGGTCCAGTTCTTTTTCAATACGCTGTCCGTGATCGTGGGGCAGCGGAAGGTTCGGCACGGGAATTCCCCCTTTCCTATAATTTTTCCCTATCCAGTGGCCGAAAAAATCGTGACTAAATCAATTTTTCCAGCAGCGCAAGTGCTTCCTCCAGCTTGGGATTCGGCTCGTCTGTCTGCAGCCCCTCCCGGACACAGCCGCGGATGTGCGCCCGGAGAATCTCCCGGTTGACATTTTTGAGAATCGACTGTGTCGCCAGGATTTGGTTGGAAATGTCCACGCAGTAGCGGTCTTCTTCAATCATACGAAGAATGCCGTCCAGCTGTCCCCGGGCAATTTTAATGGAGCGGGCGATGC
>JAGZAC010000020.1 GCA_018370615.1 Clostridiales bacterium | reverse complement strand
CCTTGCTGACGGTACCGTGAATGGGACATCCCCCGTCCATAAAGGTAAAGGTCTTATCCGGGACGTGGGCGGCAACGTAGGCGCCCAGATTGCAGTCCGGAATAAACAAAATTTCCTCTCCCGGAAGGGCAGATACGATTTTTACCGCCGAGGAGGAGGTGACGCACACGTCACACTCCGCTTTCAGCGCGGCGGTGGTGTTTATGTAGGCCACCACGGTACAGTCCGGGTGGGCTTCTTTATATGCGCGGATTTCCTGCGGTGAAAGCTGCTCTGCCATAGGGCATCCTGCATCCCTGTGGGACAAAAGTACCCGCTTGTCCGGGCACAGCAGCTTGACCCCTTCCGCCATAAACCGCACGCCGCACATAATGACTGTCCCGCTTTTTACTTTTGTGGCGGCCTGTGCCAGGGCGTAAGAATCCCCTACAAAGTCCGCTATTTCCGTGATGTCCGCCGACTGATAGCAGTGGGCAAGGATCGTGATATCCCTCTCTTTTTTCAGCCGCAGGATTTCGTCCTGGATCTGTCTAAGCATGTTTTTGTCTCCGCTGTTTTAATTGTGGCAGCAGTGCTCGCAGCCGCTTTCCTTAAATGTTTCTGCATCGTAGGAGATGCCGTTTTTGTCGTAGTAGTCCTTGATTGCCGCTTTAATCGCTTCCTCTGCCAGCACGGAACAGTGAATTTTCACCGGCGGCAGTCCGTCCAACGCCTCCACTACTGCCTGATTGGTCAGGGTGAGCGCCTCATCCAAGGGCTTGCCCTTGATCAGCTCCGTGGCCATGGAGCTGGTTGCAATTGCGGAAGCGCATCCAAAGGTGTTGAACTTTACGTCTTCAATTACATTGTCCTTTATTTTCAAGTATACTTTCATGATGTCGCCACATTTGGCATTGCCCACTTCTCCAATGCCGTCTGCATCCTCCATTTTTCCCACGTTGCGGGGATGCTGGAAGTGGTCCATCACTTTTTCACTGTATCCCATTGCCATATATATTTTCCTCCTGACTTTTGGTAGTTATTGTGTCTGCATCATCCGTTCCCATACGGGAGACATTTCCCGCAGGCGTTCTACTACGCCGGGGACCTTTTCGATGATATAATCCGCTTCCTCTTCTGTGGTATTTTCCGACAGAGTAATCCGCAGGGATCCGTGTGCAATTTCATGGGGCAGCCCGATGGCCAGCAGCACATGGCTGGGATCCAGGGAACCGGAAGTGCAGGCGGAGCCGGAAGATGCGGAGATGCCGTACATATCCAGCATCATGAGCAGGCTTTCTCCTTCAATTCCCTCAAAGCACATATTTATATTGTTAGGCAGCCGCCGTACAGGGTCTCCGTTCAAAAGGGCGTGGGGAATTTTGGAGAGCTCCCGGATGATTTTGTCCCGCAGACGGGATACTCGTGCCGTATAGGCGTCCAGATTTGCACAAGCATCTTCCAGGGCCGCAGCCATACCCATAATGGCCGGAAGGTTTTCCGTCCCGGCCCGCTTGCCGCGCTCCTGTGCGCCGCCGCAGATCAGCGGTTCCAGATAGATGCCCCGCTTGCAGTACAAAAATCCTGTGCCCTTTGGCCCGTGGAATTTGTGGGCAGCGGCGGACAGCATATCAATGCACATGTCCTCGATGTCGATTTTCACGTGTCCCGCTGCCTGCACTGCGTCTGTGTGGAAGATTACCTTGCGCTCCCGGCAGATTTTGCCGATTTCTTTAATAGGTTGAATGGTGCCGATTTCGTTGTTGGCAAACATAATGCTTACCAACGCTGTATCTTCCCGGATGGCTTCGGCTACCTGCTCCGGAGTGACCAGTCCTTCCCGGGAAACATCCAATAGCGTCACTTCGAAGCCTTCCTTTGCCAGTCGGTCCAGAGTGTGCAGCACTGCATGGTGCTCGATTTTTGTAGAAATCAGGTGGCGTTTTCCCTTTTTTGCCCCCAGGTGGGCTGCGGAAATCAGTGCCTGATTGTCCGCCTCACTTCCGCCGGAAGTAAAATAAATGCCTCTCGCGTCGCAGTGCAGACACGCAGCAATGCGCGTCCGTGCATCTTCCAGGGCGTCAGCGGCGGCTTGTCCCTGGGCGTGCAGGCTGGAAGCGTTTTCATACTCCGGGCTGTAGTATTTGATCATTTCCTCCAATGCATGCTTGGAGATAGGCGTTGTTGCAGCGTTGTCGGCATAAACCTTCATGCTTTACCTCCTTCTTTGTATCCTGCTGTTTATGCAAGCGGAAAATTCCGCATCATGTTTCTTATACGATAAAACAGTATACCACCTCTTATTATATACTGTCAATCGCATATCATGAAAATATTTGCTATTTTCATAAACCTATTATACAACTATGTTTATAGGAATGCAAGCGCAGAATTGCCAAATTTTTTCTGTTTCTCCTGTGGAAAATAGGGGAAATCTATGGAAAAGCGTCAGGGAGTGTGGTACAATACAACAAAACTCTGTTACTGTAAATGAATGATAGTTTTCGTATCTCTCCCTCCGTCAGCTAACGCTGACACCTCCCTCATCAGAGGGAGGCAAAGCGCCCGTAAGGAAGGCCTACCCTCGTGGACGTTATGCCTGCGAAACACTGTAGAAGGAAGCAGCACGGACGGGAGCCTCCCTTTGTGCAAAGGGAACGATGCCTTTCCTTGTGGCGTTATGCTTGCCAAACATTGCGGAGAGAAACAGTACAAGCCAAAGCCTCCCCTTGCAAGGGAAGCAACACAAACCCAAGCCACCCCTTCCAAGGGAAGCAGCACAAATCAAAGCCACAAGGAAAACACTACAAATTAAAGCCTCCCCTGATAAGGGGAGGGGGACCGCGTTAGCGGTGGAGGGGTATCTCTAGTATCTTTTCTTCGCTTATAGTAACAGAGCCAAACAAAAGAGGATGCAGCATATGGATAAAAAAGATGAAATCATTGCCCGGCAAATGGAAATCATTCGTTCAATGACGGAGCAGAATCTGCGCCGAGTGGGTTCCGATCTTTGGGGCAGCGGCACCCCTGCACCCCGCCAGCCGTCGGAGCCTGCTCCAGAGGAAACGAAAAAAGAAACGCCCGCTCCTCCTGAAAAGGCGCCAGCAGAGGATACGCCTGCAAAGGAAGACATAAAAGCTCTCCAAAAGGAATTGGACGGATATATCGGACTGGAAAACGTGAAGCGGGAGGTGCGCAGCCTCATCAACATTGCTCAGGTATATCAGAAGCGCCGGGAAAACGACCTGCCTGTGGCAGATATGTCCCTCCATATGGTGTTTTCCGGCAACCCAGGCACGGGAAAAACCATGATTGCCCGGCTGATGGCCAGAGTGTATCATTCTCTGGGGATTTTGTCCAAGGGGCACCTTGTGGAAGTGGACCGCAGCGGCCTTGTGGCCGGATACGTGGGACAAACCGCTATCAAGACCTCCAAGGTTTTGGAAAAGGCGGCAGGGGGCGTGCTGTTTGTGGACGAGGCGTATACCCTTACCTCCGGAGGCTCGGAAAACGATTTCGGGCAGGAAGCGGTAGATACCATTCTCAAGGCCATGGAGGACAACCGAGACGACCTCGTTGTGATTGTGGCGGGATATACGGAGCTGATGCACGATTTTATCGAATCCAACCCCGGGCTGCGTTCCCGATTCAACCGGTATCTGGAATTTCCAGATTATACGCCGGAGGAGATGCTGGAAATTTTTCGTGGAAACTGCAAAAGAAGCTGCTACGAGCCAAGGGAGGAGGCACTGGATGCCCTGTTGGCCTATTTTGAAAAAATGACGGCAGCTCGCCGGCGTACCTTTGGCAATGCCCGCGGGGTGCGCAACGTGTTTGAGCAAATTCTTTCCTGCCAGGCAAATCGCCTTGCAGAAAAGGATACAGTCAGTCGGGAGGACCTGATGCAGATTCTTCCTGAGGATGTGGCGGCAGCAACCCAGGATTCGTGAAAAAGTATCAAAAAAACCGCTGTGTTTTTTTACATTTATTCATAATTTCCTTATTTACAAAACGGTAGAAAGGTTGTATAATAATCTTTGAGCGACTGCGCTCCAAATTTTGTTTTCCATATTAACTATATACACGGAGGAATCCTACATGGCAAGAAGAAAAGTATCCATGGACGGCAACACCGCCGCGGCGCACGTTTCCTATGCGTTCACGGAAGTTGCCGCAATCTATCCTATCACGCCTTCCTCTCCGATGGCGGAAATCACGGACACTTGGTCTGCGACAGACAAAAATATTTTCGGAGAGCCAGCCCGCAACATTTTCGGTGAACGGGTACGTGTGATGGAAATGCAGTCTGAGGCAGGTGCTGCAGGTGCCGTGCACGGCTCTCTTGCCGCAGGTGCTCTGACAACGACTTATACTGCATCCCAGGGTCTTCTTTTGATGATCCCCAACATGTACAAGATCGCGGGAGAGCTGCTGCCCAGCGTGATTCACGTTTCCGCACGCTGTGTGGCTTCCCACGCACTGAACATTTTCGGTGACCATTCCGACATTTATGCGTGCCGGCAGACCGGTTATGCCATGCTGGCAGAAACCAATCCCCAGGAAGTAATGGATCTGGGCGCCGTTGCCCATCTGGCAACCATCGAAAGCCGCGTTCCTTTCCTGAACTTCTTTGACGGCTTCCGCACTTCTCATGAAATTCAGAAAATCGAAGCTTGGGATTATGAGGACCTGAAGGAAATGGTGGATATGGACGCCATCCAGGCGTTCCGCAGCCGTTCCCTCAATCCGGAGCATCCCGTACTGCGGGGCTCCGCTGAAAACGGCGACATCTTCTTCCAGCATCGGGAAGCTTGCAACCGGTACTACGATGCACTGCCTGCTATCGTAGATAAATATTTCGATAAAGTAAACAAAAAGCTGGGTACCAATTACCAGGCATTTAACTACTACGGTGCACCGGATGCAGACCGGGTGATTATCGCTATGGGCTCCGTATGTGACGTAGCAGAAGAAGTAATTGACTATCTCACCGCTGCCGGTGAAAAGGTCGGCCTTGTAAAGGTTCGCCTGTACAGACCCTTCGTAGCGGACAAGCTGCTGGCCGCCATCCCTCAGACTGCAAAGAAGATTGCCGTTCTGGACAGAACAAAGGAACCCGGCGCGCTGGGCGAGCCACTGTATCTGGACGTTATGACCGCACTTGCTTCCAAGGGCGTTTCCGACAAGACGGTGGTAGGAGGACGTTACGGCCTCGGTTCCAAAGATACCACACCTGCCTCCATTTTCGCTGTGTATGAGAATCTTGCCAGCGACGCACCTAAGGGTAACTTTACCATCGGCATCGTAGACGACGTGACCGGTCTTTCCCTGGAGGAAAAGCCGGCGCCCGATACCTCTGCAAAGGGAACCATTTCCTGCAAATTCTGGGGTCTGGGCGGCGACGGTACCGTTGGCGCAAACAAGAACTCCATCAAAATCATCGGCGACCACACTGACAAGTTTATCCAGGCATATTTCCAGTATGACTCCAAGAAGACAGGCGGTGTGACCATTTCCCACCTGCGTTTCGGAGATCAGCCCATTAAGAGCTCTTACTATATTACCCAAGCAGATTTTGTCGCCTGTCATAACCCCTCCTATATTTTGAAGGGCTTCAAAATTGTAAATGACGTAAAACCCGGCGGCACCTTCCTTTTGGACTGCCTGTGGTCTGTGGATGAGCTGGATAAGCATCTCCCTGCATCGGTGAAGTCTTACATTGCGAACAATAACATTCAATTCTATATCATCAACGCTACCTCCATTGCTAAGAACGATATCGGCAATGCAAAGGTAAAGAATACCATCCTGCAGGCCGCCTTCTTTGCACTGGCAAAGATTATGCCCCTGGACGAGGCCGTAGGATACATGAAGTATATGGCTACCAAGTCCTACTCCAAGTTTGGTCAGGACGTTGTAGACCAGAACCACAGAGCCATCGACATGGGTGCCGGTGCGCTGGTAAAGGTAGACGTGCCCGCAGCCTGGAAGGATGCTGGTGAGACTCCTGCAGAGGCGCCTGCGACTGGCGACCGTCCGGAGCTTGTGAAATTTGTCAATGCGGTTGTAAGACCTGTAGGCAAGATGGATGGCGATTCCCTGCCTGTATCTGCATTCGCAGAAAGAGCAGACGGTACCTTCCCTCAGGGCTCTGCCGCTTATGAGAAGCGCGGCGTTGCTGTGATGGTTCCCGAATGGCATCCGGAAAACTGTATCCAGTGTAACCAGTGTAGCTTCGTATGTCCCCATGCTACCATCCGTCCCTTTGCTATGAATGCCGAAGAGGCTGCTGCAGCTCCTGCTGCCACCAAATTTACTGCAAAGATGATCGGAAAGGGCTGCGAGGACCTGAAGTTTGCCATCGCCATCAGCCCGCTGGATTGTATGGGATGTACCCTCTGCGTAAAGACTTGTCCTACAAAGCCCGGAAAGAGAGCACTGGAAATGGTGCTCCAGGATACTCAGCTGGAGCAGCAGGAAGTATTCGATTACGCTGTAAAGAACGTATCGAAGAAGGATCTGCCTTTTGCCATGAGCACCATCAAGGGCAGTCAGTTCCAGCAGCCGCTGCTTGAGTTCTCCGGTGCATGTGCAGGCTGTGCAGAGCCCACATATGCGCGGCTCATTACCCAGCTGTTCGGTGAGAGAATGATTATCTCGAATGCAACTGGATGTTCCTCTATCTGGGGCGGCAGCGCACCTGCAACACCTTACACGGTAAATCATGAAAGCGGTAAAGGTCCCGCATGGGCAAACTCCCTGTTTGAGGACAATGCAGAGCATGGTCTTGGTATCTATTTGGGACAAAAGGCCATTCGTGAGCGCCTGATTGGTTATATAAAGGAACTTGACGCCATTATTACAGATGAAGAGAAAAAGGCAGTGATCGCCGCATATCTGGATACGTTGGAAGATGGCGAGGCCAATGCGAAGGCGACAGACGCTCTCGTGACAATGCTGGAGAGCTGCAGCTGCGATGCGTGTGCGGATCTGCGGGCAAAGATCCTTGCAGATAAGGATTATCTGTCTAAAAAGTCCGTATGGATCTTCGGTGGTGACGGATGGGCATATGACATCGGATTTGGTGGCTTGGACCACGTTCTCGCTACCGGCGAAGATGTAAATATCATGGTGTTTGATACTGAAGTATACTCCAATACCGGCGGACAGGCGTCCAAAGCCTCCAACGTGGGTCAGGTTGCCCAGTTTGCCGCAGCCGGTAAGGCCATCGGCAAGAAGAATCTTGCAGAAATCGCTATGTCCTACGGATATGTATATGTAGCACAGGTTGCGATGGGCGCAGATATGAACCAGACTCTGAAGGCTATCCGCGAAGCAGAAGCTTACCACGGTCCTTCTCTGATTATCGGATATTCTCCCTGCGAGATGCACGGTATCAAGAAGGGCGGTATGCAGAACTGCCAGCTGGAGATGAAGAAGGCAGTGGAAGCAGGCTACTGGCACATGTTCCGGTACAATCCTACATTGGAATCCAATAAATTGACCATCGATTCCAAGGAGCCGAGCGGAAATTATAAAGAATTTATTCAGAATGAGGCCCGGTACGCCCGCCTTGCACAGTCCTTCCCCGAGAGAGCAGAAAAACTGTTTACGCAGGCAGAGACTGCGGCAGCAGAAAAATATCAGCGACTTGTAAAAATGGGTAAGCTGTACGAGTAAAATAAATGAAAAGGGGCCGCAGGAATGCGGCCTCTTTTTCTGATTTAGGCCCCCTTGTGTAAAGGGGGCTCCCGCGAAGCGGGTGGGGGATTGCTTCCCTTTTACAACCCCTCCGACACAACTGCCGCTGTGCCACCTCCCCTTACACAGGGGAGGCTTAAATTGGAAAGACCCCCTTGTGGGGAGTTGCAAGGCAACTCCGGGGGCCATGTCAGCAAAGTCTTTTTTCAAAAGGCCCCCTTGTGTAAAGGGGGCATCCCGCGTTAGCGGGTGGGGGATTGTATCTTAGTAACTTTAACGTAAAAAACTTTTTTAGAAAAGCCATCTTCAAAACAGCACTCTACACAGATAGCATGACAACAGGATGCATATCACCATAACAATGGCGGCGACGGGGAATGCATGCCGCGTGCTGCGCACACCCTTCGCACCGGTGAAATATACACTGATTACATAAATCAGTGTATCCGAGGAGCCCATCATTACAGACGCCGCAAGTCCCGCGAGACTGTCTGGTCCATGTGCGGCGATAAGGTCTGCAAAGGTGGAGGTTGATGCCGATCCCGATACAGGCCGGGTGACAATCAGGGGAAGCAGCTCCGAAGGGATTCCAAGTGTGCTGCATACAGAAGAGAGAGATTTCGCCAGCCAGTCCACCGCACCGGATGCGGTGAACATCGTCAGGCCCACCGTCAGCATAAGCATGGCTGGAATTAGGGAAACCGTAGTGGAAAGCCCATTGCGCGCTCCACGGATGAAGGCTTCTCCACCCCGTTTGCCAAGCCGAATCATGAGAATGGCCGCAAGGAGAATCACACCGGGCAAAACAAAAATTGCGGCCTTTTCAATCATGCTGCACCGCCTTTTTGGGATTTACTACGGCTTTTCTATTTTGTTTTTTCCGATATTTGCGAGCAAAGGCTGCGCAAAGCTTAGATAATAACACTCCTGCCACCGCACATGTGGCGGAACAAATCCATACCGGTAAAATGATTTTGTATGGCGCGCTGCTGCCGGCTGCGCGGCGCAGTGCAATAAGGGTGGTTGGTAAAAGATCCAGGGAGGACGCACCAAGAATTGCAAAAGTGACCATGTCGTCGGTGGCACGCTCTTTGTTTGGATTGGCCTGCTGCATTTTCTCCATGGCGGACAGCGCCAGCGGTGTGGCGGCGTTTCCAATTCCCAGAATATTTGCGGACAGCGCTGCACATACCTCTTCGCTCCCTTTGCCGGATTTCCAGGTTTCAGGGAACACCCGGCGTAAAATGGGCGACAGAATTTTAGAAAGTTTTTGTACCGCTCCCGCTTCCCGCAATACTTCCATAATCCCACTCCACAGGCACATGGCTCCCGCAAGGGAGATAATCAGAGAAATCGCCTTAGAAGCACCGTCTACGACAGCATTTGACACCTCCTGCAGATTTCCTGTCGAAACAGCGAAGATAATGGATATCGAAACAAGGACGAAAAAACACTTTTCCATCATAAAATTACACCAACCTCTTGACAATCTATGTAAAAATGATATAATTTTTTCCAGAAAGATAAATATTTGGGAGGCATTATATGAGATCTTTAGGAATGGTGCGGAAGATAGACGAGTTAGGTCGAATCGTACTTCCCATCGAAATACGAAGAATGATGGAACTAAATCCCGGCGACGGAGCGGAGATTTTTGTGGAAAAAAATCGAGTGATCTTGCAGAAGTACTCCCCGTCTTGTATTTTTTGCGGCGAGGCGGACGACATTATCACATACAAAGACAGAAAAATTTGCAAAGGATGTCTTGCGGAGCTGAAAAATCAGTTATAGCTGCGTCCTGCTGTAAAATGACAGATGCCTCCCGGCAAATATGTTTGCCGGATCCACTGTGCTGATTTGTATGAGATGAGCAGACATCTGCAAAGACTTTGGCGGCCGCTAGAAAACATATCGCAAAAAAGGGATTCCCCGGCCATTGCCCGTCACGTTGTGACGGAAATGGTGCGGGGAATTTTTATTTTGTCCCTTTCCCGTCATAGAATCCGAAAACAAGTGGTTTGACGATACGACGATTTGACCTGGTTTGCACCCTAGCTGGAATACAATCAGTCCATACTATATATACCGCGAGACAAGCGCAAATATGCCTGCAGAAAGGAATTTCCTGCGGGAGAAGGGAAAGGAAAGACGAGGTTAGGGACGATGGACAAAAAAAGAATGCCGGCGTCTGCCGGTCAGGCGATCCGGGATACGGTCCGGCGCATGGGTGAAAAAATAAAGGGAGGGGATACGGCATCTTTGCGCCGAATATTGCTTCCGGCGGGGATTTTCGTTACAGGGCTTCTATTTGGTTCTACAGAAATTATTGTAGGTGTGTATCCCTTCGGTGCGGCGCTTCTGTGTGCAGTTTCCGGGTGGACAGGTGTGGCATGTGCTTATGCAGGGACAGTACTTGGAACCTTGGGCATATCCGCAGGAGGACTGTGGCATGTGCTGATTTTTACAGGAATTCTTGCGGCGCGCATAGCAGCGAGCTTTTATGCCAATCGTGCCCACTGGAACAAGAAAGACAAGCTGTCCATGCTGTACAGGCTGTTTTATGAGAGCAGCGGCGTACGGGTAGTGATTGCCATGTCTGCCGGCGTGGCAGCAGGCTGTGTTTCCATATTCAGCGGTGTAAGCCTGTATTATGACATTTTCTCTGCAATCCTTGGGGTGGTATTGTATCCGCTGTTTTGCGCGGCTTTCCAGCTGGCAGGAAATCGGGCAGCTTCTCGGGAAATGAAACTGGCCGGCATGTGCGGCGTCTTTTTTGCAGTGACGCTGGCCCTGGATTCTATTGCGATTCCCTTTAGCATCGGAATTTTGTTTTCTTATTTTATAACACTGTATGTTACCTATGCAGGGGGGATTACATATGGTATTGTATGGGGACTTTTCTGCGGCATAGCCTTGGAAGCCCTTTACGCTCCCATGTACCCGATTGCCGCGCTGTGTGCGGGACTGCTGTTTCAAATGTCCGCCGGCGGTGCGGTACTGATTGCCGGCGCGCTCAGCATGAGCTGGGCGCTGGGGGTTGGGGGATTTGCAGCGATTACAGATGTGGCGCCGGAGTTGGCACTGGTATGTGCAGTGATGGCACCGCTGCTGACATTTCGCTTGCTTCCACAGAAACTGCCCGCGTTTCTCCTGCCCACAGAGGAGCGTACAGATGTAGATATAGTCATACGGACAAACAAATCCCAGCGGCGGTACGCTCGGATTTGCCGCTCGCTGGAGTCCTTGTCCAAATTGCTCTTTAGCGTGTCGGACAAGCTGCGGTGCCCTTCTGCCCAGGAGGCGTATCAGATGTGCACTGCAGTGCGAGCACGGTATTGCTGCGGCTGTCCCCACGAAGCTCTTTGCGGAGGACAGGAAGAGGAGGAGGTCAGTTCCTTCTTTGATAATATGGCGCACCGTTTGTCCACACATGGCAGGGTGAGCGCCCAGATTGTGCCGGAGACACTGGCGCGGCGCTGCCACCACATGGATGCAATTCTGGATGCGGTGAATATGTCGGCCAGACGTGCGGCCAGCGTGAGTACTGCGTCAGAGCGGACAGAATTGTTTGCTTCAGATTATGCGGTGATTGCAGAGATGCTCCGGGAAACAGGAGATGCAGACACCCAGTGGGAGCGGGATGAAAAAGTGGAGGAGGCATTGCATCGTGCGCTCCGACGGCAGGGCTTTTCCTATACAGATACGTCAGTATACGGTGACCGTCAGCGGCACATATATATGCGTGGAATAGATCTGTCTGGCGGGGCAGGCGCGGACGATATCCGTCTTTGCGCAGAAGGAATCTTAGGTGGACGACTCTCTACGCCGGAGTTTTCATTGGATGGTGCATATGTTTCCGCTGCGATGCACTCCGTTCCTATGTTTGGAATCAAAAGCGGACGCTACAGCTCTGCCGGCATACGGGACGAGACAAGCGGAGACAGCGTATGCTCCTTCAAAAACAATGAGGGGTATTATTATACGCTTGTTTCCGATGGCATGGGCAGTGGCCGGGACGCAGCACTGACCAGCGGGATTTCTGCTGTATTTTTGGAAAAGCTGCTGATGGCCGGCTGTCCTATGAAGGGGGCGCTGGAAATGCTCAATTGCTTTATTCGGGGCAGTGAAGGGGAATGCTTTACCACAGTGGATTTGATGGAGGCGGATTTGCTTACGGGAAGAGCGCGGTTTATCAAGAGCGGCGCGGCGCCATCCTTTGTCATCCGTGGGGGACAGCTGTTCCGGCTTCATTCCAAAACAGTACCGGTAGGAATTATTCGGGCGCTGGATGCAGAGGCGATTTCCTTTGACCTCCAGGATGGAGATACAGTGATTATGATGAGTGATGGCGTTACAGGGAATTATGAAGACTGTCCATGGCTGTATGAGCTGCTTTGCAGCGGACTGATGCATATGGATTCGCCGGCAGCGGCAGCACGTTTGATTGGTGAGCGGGCCGCCCAGGCGATGGGAAGAGAGGACGACATTACTGTCTGTGTCATGCAGGTAGAGAGTGTATAGCTGTACAAGTGCTAAAAGAACAATCCCTCAGTCAGCTAACGTAGAAATGGCCCCCGGAGTTGCCTTGCAACTCC
>JAGZAC010000019.1 GCA_018370615.1 Clostridiales bacterium | reverse complement strand
ATCAAAGCCTCCCCTGTGTAAGGGGAGGTGGCAGCGTAGCTGACGGAGGGGTTGTTAAAAAAGACAATCTCCCGATCAGCTGTTTTATCAAAGGGATTGTTCCGCGCTTTCTGGTACTCAATTCATTCCGGCTGCAAACAAATACCAGTTGCCTTCGATCGGTTCATACCATTCACTGCTTGGAAATGTTGCGATATCCCGCTCCGTATAAACAATATTGAACACCATTGCTGTGTCGGAAAAGTACGTCTCTATTTGAAATTCCGGTGTATTTTCGTATCCTTTTCCATAGGATATCGCTTCTGCATTATAATCCTTCCCTTTTTCCATCAGCTCCTTTGCCTTGGGGCTAATATCAGGCGCCCATATGGATGTATCATCTCCCAGTTGAATATAACCGTCATATCCAATCCAGCAGGATGCATAGGGATCTGCCCATAATGCATCCTTTATTTGCGCAATTCCCTCTTTTTCCTGATGAAAAAAGTCTATGATTTGCTCTTTTTGTTCCGCAGCAATCTCGGCAATATTGGGATGATTAAGTTCTTCAGGCTGATTTTTTCTCTCTTCATTTACTGCCCAAAGAATCACGCCTCCTCCCAAAACGACCACAAAGAGAATACATACAAGGTATTTTATATACTTCATTCTGCCATCTCCTTTCAAGCCGCAATGTCAACAATGTTTTACGACACCGTTTTTATCGCCAAATGCTTTGTACACATTTTTTAGGTCTTTCAGAACGCTGGCAATCGCTGCCTGATCCGTCATCATTTCAAAACACAGTCTTGTGTCAGCATCCGGACGTTCCTGAAACATACCAGTTACGAGGACCCTTCCAGTATTTTGAAAAGTCAGCTTCCACTCCAGTTCATGATCTACATTCTCTAAAACTGCTTCACCGGAAAGGGTATCATAGCATTTTTGCAGCTGACAAAAAACGCATACAATTCTCCCGTAGTAAAGGAATGCTTCGCGCGGACGGAATAGGCTCCGATGCAAATATCCAATTTTCCCTCGGCAAAGTATCCGCCGCCGTATGATAGCTCATCCGGGAATCCATACACTTTGGAAATGTCAAGGCATATATGTTCATTATTGCTTTGCAGTTGATAGGCTGTTATTGGAAGTTCTATCATTTTGTATTCCTATTTCTATTCTTCAGGGAACTCTTCTCTTACCGCCCGCAAAAACATCTCCGCCTCCCCGCCGGGGTTTGCATGCTCTGTCACCTGCTCAATCAGGTCGTAAAACTCTAATGCATGCACAATAATGGGAATGGGGCCAAACTTTTTCTTGATGATTCCTTCTGTCTGCAGCCTTCTGGCCACATTTGATACGGCACACAATAATTCGTAATAGCCTACCGGTCCCTTCCCAATATAATACATATTTTCATCGTACATATCATCGTAGTTTTCATATCCGATATTTTCGAGCCCTAGTTCCTTGTACCATGCAAACAATTTGTGGATACCTTCGTCATTATTGGAGGGATCGATGATAAAAACTTCACCTTCATTGCACAGGGGCAGGTTCCACCTGTCCTCGCTTAATGGAGAAGCGTGGTTACAGCTTCTCTCTGTGCAATATGAAATAGAAAATTCCGAAACATTTGAAACTCCGTCGTGTTCATAGCACTCATTTGCGTACACAAAAAACGATATTGCGTAAATGTCTTTCTCATCCCAGCTTTGGATGATTGGAAGAACTCTTTCATATAAATAGGCTTCAAAATCCATTTTTTCCTCGCTTTTTGGCTTAGATTTTTGGGGAATAATTTGTCATATTCTGTCTCCATATTACATTATGCTCCGGTATTTGTCAACTATAAAACAAGCGTATGAAGAAAAATCTCCGACTTGCCTGCGGGCCTGAAAATTCTAGAGAAACGATCCCGCAATCAATCCTATGGAGTTGTTGTACAACTCCCCACAAGGGATCTTTACTCATACCTCCCTAGGAGTTGCTGTGCAACTCCTAGGGGGACACGGCAGCTCTACTTTATTAAAGCCTCCCCTGTGCGAGGGGAGGTGTCAGCGTAGCTGACGGAGGGGTATAATAGGAAACAATCCCCCTGTCTCCGCATATGCGGAGACATCCCCCTTTACACAAGGGGGACCTTCTTGATTCAAGCCTCCCCAGTGTGGGAGGTGTCAGCGTAGTTGACGGAGGAGCAGGCCCAGTTTGTTGATAACATGCAAGAGGTGGAGCCTACAGCTGCACTTGCAACATTGAGCAACTGGAGTGCAAATATAGTTGTTAGCAGACTTGGTAACTTAACTAAAAGTCTGTCATATTCTTTTGAATGGGAGTATGATCCGCGAACAACCGACATAGATAAAATGGCGATGGCATGGAGCGGAAACTATACATTCTATACGTCCAGCACATCTTGGAGGTACAGAGTACGTGCAACAAGGAATACAGGGTCTACCGAAGAGCAGTCTATGGGTTATGGTTTTGGTTATGACGATAGTTATCAAGGCCGCGGTGTATCAAAAGATATAGATATTATTGACTATTATGTTGATACAGCCGATCAAAGTAGGTGGTATGTTAACAAACATATGGGGTATTTGTACACCGAAATTAGGAAACATACTACCGCAGCACTATCTGGAGAAGTTATAGGACGGTATTATCATCATACTTCGACTGGTTCACCGGGAACATTAACTTTCACGTCGCAGCCATCCATCACAATGAACGGTGGATCATATGATCCATCAACAACTAAAACAGTATATATAAGTTTTTATAAATAACAATCCGACCACTACATTATAAAATCACAAGGGCCATTGCTTATTGGCCCTTGTGATTTTATAATGTAAGTATACCGGAACGATTCAGGAAAGTAAAAGTGGAAGATTTGAAACTTATTGCACAGCAGAATGGGTCATATGAAATGAAACCAATTTGAGGAGGTGTACCATTGCCTTGTATAGACGAAATACACGTATTTGAACAGCGTGTACAACAGGTGGAGAGAAAACTGTTTTTATCAGCACTAACCGTTTTGAAAAATCAGGAAGATGCTCAGGATGCTCTCCAGGAGGCGGTTTTTAAGGCATATCTTCACCGCAGCAAGCTAAGGGACGACAAAGCGTTTGAAGCATGGATTACAAAAATACTACTGCATGAGGCATATCGCCTGTATAACAAAAGGAAAAAATATTTGCATACGGTGGCTCTAGAGGACTGCATTCCTTTCTTTTCGGAAAATGTTCCGTCGGATGATATAGAATTTTTCAGTTATATATCTATGCTGTCAAAGCCGGAGCAGGAGGTTGTAATATTGCGCTTCTACCATGCGTATTCCTTGCAGGAGATCAGCAGTATACTGCATCTGCCCCTTTCCACCGTAAA
The DNA here is from genome assembly GCA_018370615.1 of Clostridiales bacterium. Classification (GTDB taxonomy): domain Bacteria; phylum Bacillota; class Clostridia; order Oscillospirales; family CAG-272; genus Avispirillum. The sequence continues at coordinate 8,911 of JAGZAC010000019.1, read as the reverse complement.
ATCCCGCTTATATCGTACACTAAAAAAATTAAAGAACCAACAGGAGGAAAAGCATGAATCATTTACACCTGCAGGAAAAATGGATGCAGACCGCAAAACAACTTGAGGAAAACGTAATCCTGCCGGCTCGCTTAACGTATGTGCCAGATACTGTCTATGCACGCAATTACCGAAAGGCTTTTGCCGCAAAGCTTGCGGTTGCTATTTTCTGTATTATTCTGCTGCTGACCACCACGGGCTTTATGCTGGCAGAAGGGTTGCTGTTTATTCCCGGCCTGGGTGCAGTTAGAACTGAAACTACACAGATCACCCATTCCATAGCCGGAATCACGGAAGTGGAGCTGAACGGATATACCCACAAGATTATTTCTGGGTATATAAAAAACAAGCGCGTTTATATGGAGATCTTTTATTATAAAACAGATGCAGGCCTTACCTTTGACCCACAGTATGAGGTATCCGTAGATCCGGAAACCTTGGGGTGGTCCTACGGCCAGCCTGTCGACTATGAGGTTTATTGTAACGGCGAAAAGGGGGTAAATTATCAAAAATCATATGGTAGTTCCATATCGATTAGTTATGAGCTTCCTGTCGTTCATGATGGAGAGGTGACAACTGTATCACTTTATTCGGGAGATATATTTATTTCTGATTTTGTATTTTACCCGGCTGCGCATTTTTCGGAAATTGAAAAGCCGGTTCCTTATGCGGAGAACAACGACGTTATATTGACGGCAGACGTGGATAAAAAGGACGGTTATGTTGATATTTATATGGGCGCTTTACTGCCGGAAGATGCTTTCAGGGAGGAAAATATGCTTCCTGTGGGCAGTGTGAACGGTCAGGAGTTGGGTTATTCTGAGAGTGAAGTATTTTTGCGGGACGGCGACGGATTACAGTATTTTCACAAGTTTCATGATGTAGAGGATCCCTTAGACCGGGCAAGATGGGACAGTATCGGAAATGAGGAAGCTGCTTTTCTGCTGGGATGGCACTGTTACCGTTTTGTTATACCGGAGGATCTTGATGAATTTACCGTTGTGATCCCGGAAATAACTTATTTTTGCGGGAATGCCAACGAAGTAGCTTTTAAAACAGTAACCGGTCCATGGGAAATTCCCGTAAACTTGAATCAAAATTCATAGCACACGCTGGCTGAGAAAAGCGGCAATGTGAGGAGCTGGTGATCGGGGTTTCGTACTGAAAAAGTGCATCTATCGACAAATCGCTATACCTTGATATAATAATTAAGGTATAGCGATATTTTTTGTGACCTTTGGGCAGGCGCAGTTGTTTAAATAAATAGAGGGGGGATAAAATGAACTGTATATCAGAAAGAAATTTTGATGAGAAATATGAGCGGTACAAAAGCCTCATATTCAGAATCGGCATCGTTTATCTGGGGAACCGCTCAGATGCTGATACTGTACTTGCGGCAATAGATTCCTGGGGGATTATCCGATTTTTTCTTCCCGTACAACAGGAAGAAGCATAATGTATCCGCTATTTGGCCATCTTTGAATTGTAAAATTTGAAAGTGAAATACAAATGGAAGAAGCCCCGCCGCCTGGCGGGGCTTCATTTTATAGGAACGCTTGGGGCGGTCATTCTGAACGGAAAGTATGTGTACTTGCCAGGGTGAATATATAAAAAGACAACATTCCTATAACAATCCCCCAGTTTTTGCATACGCAAAAACAATCCTCCTTTTACACAAGGGGAACCTTCTTGATTCATGCCTCCCCTGTGCAAGGGGAGGTGGCTCGCCGTAGGCGAGACGGAGGGGTTGTAAAGGAGGGAACAATCCCTCAGGCGGCTTTGCCGCCAGCTCCCTTTACACAAGGGAGCCTAAAAGACAAAATAATGTTGCCATGCCCCCGGAGATGCCGCGCATCTCCCCACACGGGGGCCCTTTTAATGTGAGCCTCCCCTGTGTAAGGGGAGGTGGCTCGCCGCAGGCGAGACGGAGGGGTTGTAAAGGAGGGAACAATCCCTCAGGCGGCTTTGCCGCCAGCTCCCTTTACACAAGGGAGCCTAAAAGACAAAAATAATGTTGCCATGCCCCCGGAGATGCCGCGCATCTCCCTACAAGGGAGCCTTTTCAACGTAAGCCTCCCCTGTGCAAGGGGAGGTGGCTTGCCGCAGGCAAGTCGGAGGGGTTGTTCGACAAGCAATCCCTCAATGCGCCTTGCGGGATTGGCTGCCAGAGCTGCTCTACTCAGGAGAAAAATTTTCGTTTAAAACCATTTTGCTGCAGTTTTTGTCAGTAAAAAATTTTTCCAAGGCGCCAATAAAGTGATTCATTCGAAACGTCTTATTATACGAAGGGAGCTTTCAACGCCCTTGCAAAGAAGGTAAGAGGATGGTAAAATAAAAAAACTTTCTTGAAAGGTAATTGCTAGTATGGACGATTTACAGAAATGGCTTCATGGAATCCGAGGCGGCGATATAACAGCATTTGAAGCTTTATATCATGAAATGAAAACCCCCTTGTTTACGATTATTTTGCGTATTACACGGGAGAGGGACCTTTCTGAAGACATCCTGCAGGAGCTGTTTTTAAAGCTGTATGTATCGCCGCCTGTGCCCCAGGGGAATTCCCGCGCGTATTTGTGCCGGATGGCACACAATCTGGCGCTGGACGGCTTGCGGAAAACAAAGCGGTATGACGATTTGGAGCTGGCCGAAAGGACAGTATCTCATCAGGCGGGCGACATGGACCAAAGGATGGACATCGAAGCGGCAATCAAAGCATTGCCCGCACGGGAGCTGGAAATAGTAACGATGCATGTCAATGGGGATTTGAAATTTCGGGAAATTGCAAATATTATGGAGCTTCCTATGGGGACGGTGTTATGGGCTTATAGAAAGGCCATCAAACAATTACAACGTATTTTAGGAGGAAAAGAATGAAAAAACGATTTTGCGCGGTGCTTACTGTATGTTTTACAATTGCTTTATTTTTTTCAAGTCAGGCGGTTTTGACTGTGGGAGCGGAAGATGGTGGTTATGTGCAAGACACGGACGAAGCTTTTGATGAGTTTTACAAAGATTTGGTTGAAGATCGTGGAGAAGAATTTGCGAAAAACCTATACCGGGCGCAAGAAAATGATGAAGCATTGATGGCGTTGTTTCCTAAAAACGAATCAGGAGAGCCTGTGTACCCTGATTTTATCGGTGGGATCTATTACAATGACGACGGCAACATGGTTGTGCAATTGGTAACGGATGCCCAGACAAGTGATGTTGACCTGAGGACTGCCGTGGACAATTTGATAGCAGAACGGAATATCATCGTTGAGTATGTAGAATTTTCACACAATGAAATAACTGCTACCATGGATACGCTTGCTGCTATTACTAATGAAAGACCGGATATTTTCGACCATATTGATTCTATTGCTGAAGACACATCAAATAACAGAGTTGAAATACGCATGCGTGATTGCAATGAAGAAGAGATTGCCTGGTTCAGGGAAAATGTTTTCGATTCGCCGATTCTTTCCTTTGTGCAGTCACCTGGGCTGTATGAGGATTATATATCGGCAAATGAGGGCGCATTGGGCATGCAGAGCGGAGGAACGACAGCAGCCGGGCAGCAGGAGCAGCATCTGAACTGGTACTGGCCTCTGGTTGTTGTTTTGTGCATCGGTTTACTGACAGGCGCATGGTTCTTTCTGTTTCGGCGACAGGCGCGTCCGGCTTTCGCCGGTATAGATGCGGAAGGTGTAAGCAGCGCCCGCCAGGGCTCCTCGGTCAGCAAGAGGCAAATTGTTGCAGCAATCAGGAGCAGCGATTGTGTTCCCAGAGAAGACCTGCTGAAGGATATCCTTGAAAAAATAGAGAAGCAGCATTAATGCGCTTCCATCGAGGCTTTACTTCGCATGAATTATGCATTCGGAAACAGCCGCTTATCATTTGGTAAGCGGCTGTTTTTATACAAACCAAAGCCCCCCTGGAAGGGACTTGCTGTGCAACTCCTGGGGTGCTGTCGTTCGTTAGAACGACTGAGGGGTTGTGAAGAGGAACAATCCCCCTGTCTCCGCATACGCGGAGACATCCCCCTTTACACAAGGGGGACTTTTTTATTTAAGCCACCCCTGTTTGGGAGTTGCTGCGCAACTCCTAGGGAGGTGACACGGCAGCCCTATATCTTAAAGCCTCCCCTGGGAGGGGAGGTGGCTCGCCGTAGGCGAGACGGAAGGGTTGTAAAGGAGGGAACAATCCCTCACCCGCTTCGCGGGAGCTCCCTTTACACAAGGGAGCCTTTTTATTTTGAGCCTTCCTTGGGAGGGGATTGCTGTGTAATTCCACGTGAATAGTTGACAAACGTGGAAACGACAAGTATACTAAAAGTAGGAGTAAAATCCAACTAAAAATTAAGTTAGGCGGGATGATGTAAAATCATAATTTTAAATAGGAGGCATGAGGTATGAGTAAAAGAACACGTGTTCTATTATGGAGTATCCTGGTCTTACTTTTAATGAGCGTATGCTTTCTTGTATTTATCATAATCCAGAAAAATTATGCAAGTATAGAAAATTTTGATGTTGCATATTTAAATGAGGCGGCAGAAGATATTTTACAGGAGTATGGTCCTGCGCAAAAAATGGATATTACATCCTGCGATCCCTTTGTCCAGAACGGTCAATTTTTTGTCTTTTTTGAGTATCAGCCTCTAGAAGGAGATCCTAGTATAAATGAAATGCCCAAGGATGTGATAGAGCGAAGTGTATTTTTCGGCTATGCACAAATTGGGAAAAATTTCAATACATATTATGTAAAAGATTTTCAGACGACCCAGTATGATACCGTGGATATTGCGGAGGCTTCCAGAAATGCGTCTGTGGATATATATGCTGAAAAGCCGACCCGCTACTATGGGAAAATATTGGATGAAAATGTTGATAAGATAGAGTTCTACGTAAATGATGTTCTGGTAGGAACATATAATGTGGGAGAAAAAGACTATTATTTTATTGAACTCCCCCCCCGTAACGCCATTGATACAATCAGTTATAGGTTTTACGATAGCGAAAACCGTTTTCTGTATGACTGAATAAGAGAATACGGCAGCATCATGCTGTGTTACAATCCCCCAGGTGGCTACGCCACCATGCCCCCGGAGATGCTGCGCATCTCCCACACAAGGGAGCCTAAACAAGCCCAAGCCTCCCCTGTGTAAGGGGAGGTGGCTCGCCGTAGGCGAGACGGAGGGGTTGTTTAGATGAAGCATAAAGAAACAATCCCCCTGTCAGCTTCGCTGACAATCCCGCGGAGATGCTGCGCATCTCCCCACAAGGGGGACTTTTTAGTTTAAGCCTCCCCTGTATGGGAGTTGCTGCGCAACTCCTAGGGAGATGGCACAGCAGCCCTATATCTTAAAGCCTCCTCTGTGTAAGGGGAGGTGGCTCGCCGTAGGCGAGACGGAGGGGTTGTTTCGTCTGCCCGCGATTTTACAACAATTTTACAAGCGCTCGCTTTAGATTTGATGTTATCTGGATATAATTATATTGAATGCAAATATACAAATCTGGAAAGCGAGAAACATCATGTGGGCTGTGATTGATATTGGTTCCAATACGATCCGTTTGGTCATTTATCTAATGGAGGAAGATAGGCCCCGGCCTATGCTGAATAAAAAATATGCGGTAGGTCTGGCCGGGTATATCGATGAGACGAACAGCATTCAGCCGGAAGGAATTCAGGTTTTGCTGGACGCTTTGACGGACATCGGGGTTATTTTAAAGTATATCCAGCCGACGTGTGTTTTTCCCTTTGGAACGGCCGCACTTCGCAACAGCGCCAACGGAGAGGAAATCGTCTCCCTTATTCAGGAAAAATGCGGTCTGAAGGTCCAGGTGCTGACCGGAGAAGAGGAAGCGGTGATGGACTATTACGGCGCCTTGCAGGACGGAATCGGCGACAGCGGCCTGCTGGTGGACGTAGGCGGCGGCAGCACGGAGCTGACCTTTTTTGAAGACCAAAAAATTGTATTTGCTGCGTCTATTCCCTTGGGTTCCCTGAATTTGTACAAAACGTATGTTAAAAGGCTGATTCCTACAAAAAAGGAGGCTCAGCGTATAAAAAAAGCCGTGCGGGAGCAGCTGCAGGTACTTTCTTTCCCAGCAGAAGCACTTCCGGCACAGCCAATCTACAGCGTCGGAGGGACTGCCCGGGCGGCGCAGCTTTTGATGCGGAAAAAATACGATTTAGGCGACAGCAATGAATACACCCGTCTGCAGCTTAAGGAATTTCTTTCGGCAATAGAAGACGATCCAAAGGAATTGCTGCAGGAGATTCTCCGCACTTCTCCGGACAGAGTGCACACGCTGGTACCTGGTTTGCTGGTTTTTCAGACCATTGCAAAATTTTTTGGGACAACCAGCTTTGTGACCAGCCGCTATGGCGTCCGGGAAGGATATCTGATGCAGCGCCTGGCGGAAAAGGAGAAATCCGAGTGAACGCGCTGTATCGGAAAGGGTTCACGCAAAATCGGGAGCTTTCCTGGCTGCGTTTCAATGACCGTGTTTTGTCGGAAGCAATGGACGAGTCGGTCCCTCTCCTGGAGAGGCTAAAGTTTATTGCGATTTTTACCAGTAATTTAAATGAGTTTTTCATGATCCGAGTCGGCAGTCTTTTCGACATGATGAGTGTGAAAGAGGATCTGATAGACAATAAATCCGGCATGACGCCCGGCGAACAGCTGGAGCGGATATTTGAAGCTGTTCGTCCTCTTTGCAAAAAGCGTGACAAGGTTTTTGAAAACGTGGAGCAGCAGCTGCGTGTCTACGGGATTTATCATCTAACATACGGCGAATTGGAGAAAAATGAAAGGAAAAGCGTCCGGCAGTTTTATAAGGCGTCTGTGCAGCCTGTCCTTTCTCCGCAAATTGTAGATACACATCACCCGTTTCCCCATCTTGCCAACGATGTGATTCATATCGGCGTCATGCTTCGACATAAAAATCACGTGATTTTCGGTGTGCTCCCGATGCCGCCGTCCCTGCCCGATGTTTTTTATTTCCCCGGGAGCGAGACCCGTTACATCCGGCTGGAAAATATTGTACTAGAATATGCCGAGCAGCTTTTTGCGCCTTATACTGTTCTGGAAAAGGTCGCCTTCTGTGTTACCCGCAACGCAGACATCAACCCGGACGATGAGGTGTTTGCCGACGAATCAGATTTTCGGAAGCGGATGAAAAAGGTGCTGCGGCAGCGCAAGAGACTGGCACCGGTTCGGCTGGAGCTTTCCTCTTCCATCAGTGAAGATTTTTTCTCTTACTTCATGGAGAAATTGGGGTTGTCTCCGGCACAGATTTACCGGACAAAAGCGCCGCTGAAAATGGATTATGTTTACGGACTGGTGTCCAAGGTTTCCAAATCCAAGCAGAGCGCTTTGACCTATCCCAAATTTGCACCGGTCTGGCCTGATACGGTGAAACGACAGGAAGGCATTCTTCGCCAGGTGGAGAAAAAGGATATTTTGCTGTCCTACCCCTTTGAGAGTATGGAACCTTTTTTGCAGATGGTCAGGGAGGCGGCAGGGGATCCTCATGTGGTCTCCATCAAAATCACCATTTACCGGATGGCAAGTCACGCAAAGCTGGTGGAATACCTCTGTGCTGCTGCCGAAAACGGGAAAGAGGTAACGGTGCTGATTGAACTGCGCGCGCGGTTTGACGAACAGAACAATATTGACTGGGCAGAACGGCTGGAGGAGGCAGGCTGTACTGTCATCTACGGTTTTGATTTTTATAAGGTTCATTCCAAGGTTTGCCTGATTACCATGAAGGGCAAGAGCGGAATTCAATATATCACCCAGGTGGGTACCGGGAACTATAACGAAAGCACCGCCAGGTTATATACCGACCTGTCCCTGCTGACTGCCCATCCGTCGATCGGTCAGGATGCGGCGGAATTTTTCAAAAACATGGCCATTGCCAATCTCCAAGGAGAATACCGTCACTTTTTGGTGGCGCCAGTTGCTTTAAAATCCACCATTCTGGCGCTGATAGAAGGGGAGATTGCCAAGGGGACAGGCGGCAGGATTTTTATCAAAATTAATTCCCTGACCGATGCACAGATTATTGACAAGCTGTCCCAGGCGTCCTGCACCGGAGTAAAAATTCAGATGGTCATCCGAGGGATTTGCTGCTTGCTTCCCGGAATCCCCGGAAAAACGGAAAATATTCAAATTTTCAGCATCGTCGGCCGGTATTTGGAGCATTCCCGCATCTATTGCTTTGGAACGGGGGCAGAGGAAAAGATGTATATATCTTCTGCGGATTTTATGACTCGAAATACGGAACGGCGAGTGGAGGTTGCTTGTCCCATATATGACGGCAAAATTCGTGAGAAAATCCACAAGATCATTGAGGCGGAGCTGTACGATACTCTCAAAGCAAGGGTTTTGATGCCAGACGGGACATATACGCAAAAGGATCAAAAGAAAACGCCGCTGAACAGTCAGGAGTATTTGATGGAGGAAGCAGAGAAAAGTGCGGCTTCGGCTTCAGAGGAAAAGGGAATGCCGCCAGGGATTCTGCGTGCCCTCAGACGGATTTTTCATAGGTAGTATAATATGCCGGCTGTGTTTTTCTAAACAACCCCTCCGACTTGCCTGCGGCAAGCCACCTCCCCTTACACAGGGGAGGCTTTGATGAGGTGAGCCGCCGAGCCACCTCCTTAAGGGCTGTACAGCAGTTCTCGCGCGCGGCTTAAACTAAAAAGTCCCCCTTGTGCAAAGGGGGATGTCAGCGAAGCTGACAGGGGGATTGTTTCTTTATGCTTCATCTAAACAACCCCTCCGTCTTGCCTGCGGCAAGCCACCTCCCCTTACACAGGGGAGGCTTTGATGAGGTGAGCCGCCGAGCCACCTCCTAGGAGGTGGCTTTTATCGTAGATTACT
>JAGZAC010000018.1 GCA_018370615.1 Clostridiales bacterium | reverse complement strand
GAGCATCATATAAAAAGCCCTCCTTGTGCAAAGGAGGGTGTCGACGGAGTCGACGGGAGGATTGTCTATTACAACCCCTCCGCCACAGCTGCGCTGTGCCACCTCCCCTTGCACAGGGGAGGCTAGAGAGGAAAGTCCCCCTTGTGGGGAGTTGCGTAGCAACTTCGGGAGCATGTCTGCGGAGCATCATATAAAAAGCCTTCCTTGTGCAAAGGAGGGTGTCGACGAAGTCGACGGGAGGATTGTCTATTACAACCCCTCCGCCACAGCTGCGCTGTGCCACCTCCCCTTACACAGGGGAGGCTAAAGGGTGAGAGAGTTGCTTTGCACTCCCGTACATAATAAGGCTTCAATAAAAAGGCTCCCTTGTGGGGAGATGCGCAGCATCTTCGGGAGCATGTTTGCAGAGCATCATATAAAAAGCCCTCCTTGTGCAAAGGAGGGTGTCGACGGAGTCGACGGGAGGATTGTCTAATAAAGTGGGCCCCTCGCAGGGTAGGCTTTAAGGTAGACAAAAACAAATTTAATGAGAAGCAGGAAGGAATCCATATGACCATCGTAGATTTACTGGACCGGAACGCAAGGCTTTACCCGGAAGAAGAGGCCCTTGTGGAGATCAATCCGGAAAACCACCCCAGCCGGACATCGTCCTGGCGGGAATACAATCTGATTGAAACGGCGGAAGGAGAAAAATACCGTCGCTCCATCACCTGGCGTCAGTTTGAACAGCAGGCCAACCGAGCTGCAAATCTCCTCCTTACAAGAGGAGTGCAGCGGGGGGACAAAGTGGCAATTCTGCTGATGAACTGTCTGGAATGGCTGCCGATTTATTTTGGAATTTTGAAAACCGGCGCCCTGGCCGTTCCCATGAACTATCGTTATACCGCAGAAGAGATTCAATACTGCCTGGAGCTGTCCGACTCCACCACCCTCATTTACGGACCGGAATTTACCGACCGGGTGGCACAAATTCAGGGCAATGTTCGGGGTCTTTCCACCGTCTTTTTTGTAGGCAGTGAAATCCCTGCCGGGGCAGAGGATTTTTGTAAATACCTTACCTACTGCTCCAAAACAGCGCCGGCAATTGAATTGAAGGAAGAGGATGACGCCGCAATTTACTTTTCCTCCGGCACCACCGGATTTCCCAAGGCAATCCTGCACCGCCACAAAGCTCTCATCAGTTCTGCCAGAACAGAGCAGAACCACCATGGGCAAACCCGGGACGATGTGTTTTTGTGCATCCCTCCCCTGTACCACACCGGAGCGAAAATGCACTGGTTTGGCAGCCTGTTTTCCGGCAGCCGGGCTGTCCTGCTCCGGGGCGTCAGTCCGGAGTGGATCCTCCAGACGGTCAGCCAGGAAAAAGCTACCATTGTCTGGCTCCTGGTGCCCTGGGCCCAGGACATTCTGGACGCCATCGACCGGGGCGAGCTTCAGTTGGAAAAATACCGCCTTTCCCAGTGGCGGCTGATGCACATCGGCGCCCAGCCGGTGCCGCCCAGTCTGATCAAACGCTGGATGCAGGTTTTTCCCAACCACCAGTACGACACCAATTACGGCCTGTCAGAATCCATCGGTCCCGGATGTGTACACCTGGGCGTGGAAAACATTCATAAAGTAGGGGCCATTGGCATCCCCGGATATTTATGGGAAGCTAAGATTGTAGATCCTTCCGGCGCCCCCGTTCGTCAGGGAGAAGTGGGGGAGTTGTGCGTCCACGGCCCCGGTGTGATGAAGTGTTATTATAAAAATCCCCGGGCCACCCAGGAAATCCTGCGGGAGGGCTGGCTTTGGACGGGAGACATGGCCCGGTACGACGAAGACGGCTTCATCTACCTGGTGGACCGAAAAAAAGATGTGATCATCACCGGAGGAGAAAATATTTATCCGGTACAAATCGAGGATTTTTTGCGTTCCCACGAAAAAATCAAGGATGTGGCAGTCATCGGTCTGCCGGACGACCGGCTGGGAGAAATCGCAGCCGCCATTATTGAACCGAAGCCGGACTGTACCATTACCGAGGAAGAAATCACCGCCTTCTGCGGAGAGCTGCCCCGGTATAAACGTCCCCGGAAAATTATCTTCGCAGAAGTTCCCAGAAACCCCACAGGAAAAATTGAGAAACCCAAGCTGCGCAGCATTTACTGCGGCGGCAGCCTGGTAGAAGCCCAAACGACAAAATAACATTTGGAGGATTTATGTTTACGAAAGTCTTAACTGCAGCGCTGCTGCTGATTTTCTTCGCCGTGATGACGGGGATCGGCCTGTACTGCCGCCGCCACGCCACAGATGTCAACGGGTTTGTGCTGGGAGGCCGCTCCGTAGGTCCCTGGCTTTCCGCCTTTGCCTTTGGCACATCCTATTTTTCCGCTGTGGTGTTTGTGGGATATGCGGGGCAGTTCGGCTGGAACTTCGGTCTTGCCTCTACCTGGATTGGTCTTGGAAATGCCTTTATCGGCTCCCTGCTGGCCTGGGTAGTTCTGGGACGGCGAACCCGGATTATGACCCAGCATCTCTCCACAAAAACCATGCCGGATTTCTTCTGCAAGCGGTTTGATTCCAAAGCGCTCAAGATTGCCGCATCTTTTATTGTTTTTGTCTTTTTGATTCCCTACACCGCTTCCCTGTACAACGGTCTTTCCAGCCTGTTCCACATCGCCTTTGACATTCCCTACTGGGTAGTGATTGCAGTAATGGCAGGGCTTACCGGACTGTACGTGATTTTCGGGGGATATATGGCTACCGCCATCAATGATTTCATTCAGGGAATCATCATGCTGGGCGGAATCATCGTAGTCGTTGCAGCGGTACTTGCAGACAATGGCGGGTTGAGCCAGTCCATTATTTCCCTGTCCCAAGTTGACGCGCCGGAAGCAGGCGCCCTGGAAGGAGCATACAGTTCCTTGACAGGACCGCAGCCCTTTTATCTGCTGATTGTAGTTCTGCTCACTTCTCTTGGTACGTGGGGTCTGCCGCAAATGGTGGGAAAATTTTACTCCATTAAAAATGAAGACGCCATCAAAAAAGGAACCATTATCTCCACAATATTCGCCATTATTGTATCCGGCGGCTGCTATTTCCTAGGCGGATTCGGCAGGCTGTACGACAGTCCGGCGCTCTACGACGCATCCGGAAATCTATTGACAGACAGCATTATCCCTACTATGCTTTCCAAAATGCCCGGCGTTATCATTGCTATCGTAGTGGTATTGGTGCTGTCGGCCTCCATGTCTACCTTATCCAGCCTGGTGCTCACGTCCAGCTCCACTCTAACACTGGACGTAATTCTGCCCATGCGCAAAAAAGAGACCAAAGAAAAAACGCAGCTTTTTATTCTGCGTCTATTTATCGTATTTTTCATTATCGTATCTGCAGTACTGGCAATTTTGAAGGACACCTACAACTTCTCCATGATCGCACAGATGATGGGCGTTTCCTGGGGTGCCCTTGCAGGGTCTTTCCTGGCGCCTTTCCTGTATGGCCTGTACTGGAAGCGGACCACTAAGGCGTCCGTGGCTGTAAGTTTTCTGTTTTCCTCCTGCCTGATGGTCGTGCAAATGCTCATTTCCATGGGCGTGTTTACCGTGGAAGGCGGCATTCTTGGGCTGATTTTCCGAAACTCTCTGTACTCCGGCGTATTTGCCATGGTAGGCGGTCTGGTACTGGTTCCCCTCATCAGTTTGCTGACCCCCAAAATGGAGAAAAAAAAGGTGGATGCAATGTTTACCTGCTACGGAGAGAATGTGGTGGTGAAAACTACGAAGTCTCTCGGAAACTGAAAACAATCCCCCAGGCGGCTTTGCCGCATGCCCCCTTTACACAAGGGGGCCTTCTTATTTCAGGCTCCCCTGTGTAAGGGGAGCTGTCGTTCGTTAGAACGACTGAAGGGTTGTGGAAACAATCCCCCGGAGTTGCTTCGCAACTGGCTTTCTGTTTCAGGCTCCCCTGTGTAAGGGGAGCTGTCGTTCGTTAGAACGACTGAGGGGTTGTAAGAGCCATCCCCACTTGAAGCCTTGAAAAACCGCCCCATCCTGCCCCGGCGTGGTCAGCAGTATGCGACGGTTTTACCGAATAGACTTTAAAAAATGCAAAGCATCCTTCAAAATCCCTTCGACGGGATACTCCCGTACGAAAATAGTATATGCCAGATTTCGGCGTCTGATACGGGCCATTTGGAATTTATTTTGCCCTAGACTCGCAGTATATGCACCGATAAACACGCCCTTTGGGATCGTCCAGACGGAATGTGTGGGGCAGTTCTTGCTCGATGGAGGTGATGCACCGGGGATTCTTGCACCGGATCACCCCGGTGATCTGCTGGGGAAGCTTCAGATGAATCCGCTGGGCTACATCCCCATCCCGAATGATGCTCACTGTCACCCCCGGATCCACATATCCCACCACATTCAAATCCAGCGGCGCTTCTCCATCAATTTTGATAATATCCTTGCAGCCCATCTTCAGGCTGTATGCGTTGGTGATAATCGCAACGGGACATTCCAGTTCGTTCAGCTTCAAAATCCGGTAGAGCTCCATTCCCCGGCCTGCGGTAATGTGATCCAGCACTGTTCCGTTTTTAATAGGATTGACCAGCATTTCTGTGTTCCCCTTTCTCTGTTTCATTGGATTTCCAAAAGCATCAGTATCAGCGCCATGCGGATAAATTTGCCGTTGAGCGCCTGACGGAAGTAGCACGCTCTGGGATCGTCGTCCACCGCCACGGAGATCTCATTCACTCGGGGCAGCGGATGGAGAATAGACAGGTCCTCCCGCGCCCCCTCCAGCTTTTCCGGTGTGAGAATGTAGCTGTCCTTGAGTCGAATATAATCCGCCTCGTTGAAAAACCGTTCCTTCTGCACACGGGTCATATACAGAATATCCAGCTGGGGAATGGCCGCTTCCAAATCCTTTGTTTCTGTGAAAGTGATATTTTCCAGAGCACGCAATTTATTCTGCATATATTCCGGCAGCCGCAGCTCGTCCGGGGAAATCAACACAATGTGAATGCCACTGTACCGGGAAAGGGCCTCAATCAGTGAGTGTACCGTCCGCCCGAATTTAAGGTCCCCGCAAAAGCCCACGGTAAGGTTCGAGAGCCGCCCTTTCTCCCGATGGATGGTGAGCAGGTCGGTGAGGGTTTGGGTAGGATGGTTATGCCCGCCGTCTCCCGCGTTGATGATGGGCACCTGACTTTTGGCAGAAGCCACCAGAGGTGCTCCCTCTTTGGGATGGCGCATAGCGATAATGTCCGCATAGCAGTTCACCGTGCGAATGGTATCGGCAACGCTTTCTCCCTTGGCTACAGAAGAGCTGCTGGCCTCCGAAAATCCCAGCACGTTGCCCCCCAGCTCATACATTGCTGCCTCAAAGGACAGGCGCGTCCGGGTGGAGGGCTCAAAAAACAGTGTAGCAAGCTTTTTCCCCCTGCACTTTTCCCGATACGCCTCCGGATGGGCGATGATGTCCTCCGCGGTCCGGATCAAATCATCAATTTCCTCTGTGGAAAGATCCAATATTCCAATCAGGCTTCTCATAAAAGGCCCCCTTTCTGTTGTTATTTTCCTTGCCGCTTCATCCAGCTCTCATCTGAGGGATTGTCCCGGAACTGAAGCAGACGGGCAATATCCTCCTTGGCGATATATCCGTTTTCCCCGGCTGCCTGGGCAACTGCGTCAAAACAGGTGAGACTGTGATTTTCCACCCCGGCTGCCTGGAGTCGATCCAGCCCCTTTTGCATGCCATATGTAAAGATGCTTACAATGCCCAGCACCTGCGCGCCGGCTTCGCGAAGCGCTTCTACCACATCGATGACACTGCCGCCGGTGGAAATAAGGTCCTCAATCACCACGACCTTCTGCCCTGCTTCCAGCCTGCCCTCAATACGGTTCTGCCGGCCGTGGTCCTTGTTGCCCCCCCGCACATAGCCCATGGGAAGCCCCAGCATATGGGCCGCGATAGCGGCGTGGGCGATTCCTGCGGTACTGGTTCCCATGAGAACCTCCGCCTGTGGGTAATAGGCCTTCACCGCCTCGGCGATGGCCGTCTCCACAAGGGTGCGCACCTGGGGAGCTGTCAGAATCAAACGGTTGTCGCAGTACACCGGGCTTTTGATGCCGCTGGCCCAGGTAAAGGGCTCGTCCGGGCGGAAAAATACTGCTTTGATATCCAGCAGTGCCTTTGCAATCTGCATTTCTGTACTCATTGTTATCTTTCCCCTCTCTCAGTCACAAAATTCTGCTACACATCGTTTATATGCAGCTACGGGATCCTCTGCCGCTGTGATGGGCCGTCCCACCACTATATAATCGCTGCCGATCTCCCGTGCCCGCGCCGGCGTCGTCACCCGGGACTGGTCTCCCTTGTCTTCGTCTGCAAAGCGTACGCCAGGCGTCACAGTGAGAAACTGCTTCCCGCATCGCTCCTTGACCATTCCAGCCTCCAGAGGAGAGCAGACGACGCCGTCCAGTCCTGCCGTCTGAGCATTTTTTGCATAGGCGCAGACTACCTCCTCGATGGGCGCATGGATGAGCAGGTCCCGTTCCATTACCTCCTGATTGGTAGACGTCAGCTGGGTGACTGCCAGAAGAATCGGACGTTTCCCCCCGCCGGAGGAAAGCCCCCGCAGAGCGGCTTCCATCATGGGAATGGCGCCCGCGGCGTGGAGATTGCACATGTCTACCCCCAGGCGCGCCAGCACTGCCATAGCCTTTTCCACTGTATTGGGGATGTCATGGAGCTTCAGATCCAGAAAGATTGAATGTCCTCGCTCCTTGGTCAGCCGGACGATATCCGGCCCCGCAGCATAGAACAATTCCATTCCGATTTTCACAAAGGGGCGCCGCGCCTCCCCGGCAAACCGGTCCAAAAATGCGGTATACGTCTCTGCGTCTGCAAAGTCGCATGCGATAATTACGTCTTTTCCCATTTTCTCCTCCTATTATTTAATGTGCCCCGCCGATAATTTCGGAAAGGGACTGGATTCCATAATATTCGGCACGCCGAGGCAAATCTTCGATAATATCCCGACAGGCCTGGGGGTTGACCAAATTTGCAGCCCCCACTTGGACTGCCGCGGCCCCTGCCAGCATCATTTCTATCACATCGTCTGCTGTAGATACGCCGCCCATACCGATGATGGGAATCTGCACTGCTTCGTATACCTGATACACCATCCGCAGCGCTACCGGAAAGATTGCAGGGCCGGAAAATCCCCCCATTTTGTTGGCGATGACCGGCTTTCTCCGTTTCAGGTCAATCCGCATTCCAAGCAGTGTGTTGATCAGCGACAGTCCATCGGCGCCGGCATCCTCACAGGCCTGTGCAATGGACACAATATCCGTCACATTTGGAGTGAGCTTGATGTACACCGGCTTTTTGGTCACTGCTTTCACCGCCCTCGTCACTGCGGCGGCAGATGCCGGGTCTGTGCCAAAGCTGATCCCTCCCCCGTGGACGTTGGGACAGCTGACATTGACCTCAATGATTCCCACTTCCTTCGCCTGATCCATCCGGGCTGCACAGGCGGCATACTCTTCCACGGAAAATCCGCTGATATTGGCGATGACCGGCTTATGATAATGCTGGGCCAGCCTGGGCAGTTCCTCTCCAACCACTTTTTCCACACCGGGATTCTGCAGGCCCACCGAATTGATCAGACCGGCAGTACACTCCGCGATCCGGGGCGTGGGATTGCCGAAACGGGGCTCCAGCGTCGTTCCCTTGATGGAAATGGAACCTAAAATATTCAAATCATACAGAGGCGCAAATTCTTCTCCAAATCCAAAGGTTCCGCTGGCGGGAATCACCGGATTGTCCAGCACGATGCCGGATAGCGTCGTTTTTAGGTTTACCACAGGATTTCCTCCTTTTCCAGCACCGGGCCATCCTTGCAAATGCGCTTTGCCCCGTACTTCGTCTTGCAGCTACAGCCCATACAGGCGCCGAACCCGCAGCCCATCCGCTCCTCAAAGCTGAACTGGCCAGGGCAGGTGGTTTCGTCATACACCGCCCGCAGCATAGGCTCAGGGCCGCAGGAAAAGGTGTAATCGGGAGCAGGCAGCTCTGACAGCGCCGCCGTGACAAACCCCTTTATTCCTGCACTGCCGTCGGCAGTGGTGATCACCGTGGGAATGTTTGCAGCTGCAAATTTCTGCTGCAAAATCACCTCTGCCGCCGTGTTGAAGCCCAAAATGGCGGTCACTTTTTTTCCGGCGTCCCGCAGGGCCTTCGCCGTCCAGTACATAGGGGGCGTACCCGCGCCGCCGCCGATGACCAGATTGGTTTCCCCGGCCTTTGCAATGTCAAATCCGTTTCCCAGTCCGGTGAGTACATCCAAGGTCTTTCCAGGCCCCATACGGGACATGGCGTCTGTTCCCCGCCCCACCGTTTTATAGATGACCCGCAGGATTCCCGCACCGGAATCCACGTCGTGGACCGACAAAGGCCGTCGCAGGTAGAACCCGTCCAGAGCGATGTTTACAAACTGTCCAGGCTTTGTAATTTCACTGACGTCACCGGTCAATGCCATCTCATACATATCCGGTGCAATTTGGAGGTTTTCCTGTATCGTAAAAATCCCTTGCTTCATAATCGTCCTTCCTTATTATAAGGCTGTGGGCATCGCCTTGGCGGCAGGCTCCCGCCACACAATGCGTCCGTCACAAACTGTCAGCAGGCACCGGCCGAAAACCTGCGTTCCCGCAAAGGGCGTGGCCCGGCCCAAGGTCAGAAACTCTTCCGGCTCTACTGTATAAGCGGCGTCTAGATCAAACACGGTAAAGTCCGCCCGCTCTCCGGGCTTCATACTGCTCTCTCCAAGGCCGAACCGGCCACAGGGATTCTCGTACAGCAGCCGAATCAGACGTTCCAGCGGCAGAATGCCCGGCCGTACCAAGTGGGTGTACAGCACGGGAAAAGCCGTTTCCAGTCCCACCACACCCATAAGACTGCCAGCCAGCCCCCGGCCTTTTTCCTCCGCTGTATGGGGTGCGTGGTCGGTAGCGATCATATCGATGGTACCGTCCAAAATTCCCTGGATAAGCGCCTCTTTATCCCTGCGGCTGCGCAGGGGTGGATTCATTTTGAATCTGCCGTCCTCCTGGAGATCCTCGTCACACAGGGTAAGATAGTGGGGCGCGGTTTCACAGGTTACATCTACTCCCCTGGCCTTTGCCTGCCGAATCAGTTCCACACTTTCCTCGCAGGAAACATGGCAGACGTGATAGGCACAGCCTGTCCGCTCCGCCAGCGCCAGATCCCGCTGAATCGGCCCCCACTCCGACTGGGAGCAAATACCTTTGTGGCCGTGAGCGGCCGCATAAGCACCGTCATGTATGTATCCGCCATGGAGCAAAGATGTATCCTCGCAGTGGGCCGCAATGATTTTATGCAGTGCGGCCGCCCGGCGCATGGCGGCTTCCATCAGCTCCGGTGACTGTACTCCCCGGCCGTCGTCGGAAAATGCCACGGCTTTATCCATTTCCTCCATGGGCACCAGCGCCACGCCGTTTTCGCCCACTGTAATCGCTCCATAGGGGTATACGCGAATCTTCGCGTCCCGTGCGATAATGGATAGCTGTGCCTGCAGATGTTCTCTGCTGTCCGGCACCGGATGTAGATTGGGCATGGCGCACACCCGGGTATATCCCCCACGGGCCGCCGCTGCCGTTCCGGAGGCAATAGTTTCTTTATAAGAAAAGCCGGGTTCTCTGAGGTGCACATGCACATCAGCAAACCCGGGAAATATATAATATTTTCTTGCATCCACTATAAAATCGGGACGGAGAAAAGGGTCGGAAACCATCCCGTCCGACAAAAAGAAATCCGCGGATGTTATGTGGCCATTTTTGTAAATTGCAGCATCTTTTAATACAATCTTCACGCTTTTCTCCCTATAAAAAATGATCTTGCCCCGCAAGATCATCCCGTGCAAAACAAAGCTGCAAATTCCTTTGCAGTATGCTTCTATGAAAAATCTTGACGGTATCTCTGTACCTGCTTAAAGATTCTTGTAATAGAATAGCATACCGGAAACTGCTTGTCAAGAGGAAATTTGGAATTCCTTTCATTTTGCAGGAAGAGTAAGGTGGTTCTTCAAGGAATAGCCTCCCTGAGGAGGTGTGAGCAAAGGCGTCATAAAATAAGGCCTCCCCTGGTAAGGGAGTCAGCGAAAGCACCATAAAATAAAGCCTCCCCTATGCAAGGGGAGGTGGCAGCAAAGCTGCCGGAGGGGTTGTATATAGGAGACAATCCCCCTGTCTGCTAACGCAGACATCCCCCTTTGCACAAGGGGGACTTTCTCCTTCCTCTAGCCTCCCCTGTGCAAGGGGAGGTGCTACGGCGTAGCCGTGGCGGAGGGGTTGTTCTAAACGCAAACGATCCCCACACCAGCTCCCATAGTTCCTCGAACGCCTCCGGTAGCCCGGTGGGAATGATACAGCGTAGGATTGCACTGCGTACACTCCCTGCACACATCCACCTGTGCCGCTCCTGCCTCCAAAAGCAGTTCCCGGTTCATCCCGGCAATATCCGCATACAGCGCGCCGTCCCGCGCCGTCACATACCTATCGGCAAAGGTACTGCCCCGCAGTTCTGCCACGGTGTCCCGCAGCTCCTCACCTACCTGATAGCAGCAGGCATGAATACATGCCCCCACCGCGGCGCGCACCTCTGCGGCACCCATTTCCCGCAGCATGGAAACTGCTTTTGCTCCAATGCCGGCGGCAGTTCCCCGCCAGCCTGCATGGACTGCACCCACCAGAGGCGCCCCGCTTTCTGTCACTCCCACAAGCAAAATCGGCGCACAGTCCGCCACCCGTACCAAAAGCGTAATCCCCGGCTGGTCCGTCACAAATCCGTCGCAGGGGTAGGGTACCTCCCGCAGCGTTCCTTCGCCGATGTTTTCTCGCGTCACATACCGGATCCGATCCGAGTGGATCTGCGGCGTACACACTACATCCGTAGGCAGCCCGGCATGCACACAAAACAGACGGATGTTTTCGATAACTGTCTCTTCTGCATCCCCCCGATGAAAGCCGGTATTCATAGATGCGGTGTGGGGCAGCGTGCTGACGCCCCCCTCTCTGGTGGAAAATCCGTGGGCCGTGCCGGAGACGTCCAGCACATCTGATTTCCACGTATATGTATTGTAATAAAACATAATACAAATTCCTTATAAAAATAATGAGGGGAACATCTGCATGTTCCCCAGTACATTAAACAACCAAATCGGACAAGGCATTGTACAAGTCTTCGTCAGACTCCAGATATACCTCTGACCACTCCATTGTGTAAATGGCACCCAAAAGACTTTTTGCGTTTACCTTAAAATCGTTATTGTCTGTCAGAATAACTCTGCCCTTTGCTTTGGTAGCCACTGCCACCAGCTTGCTCACATCGGACATGGTGTCAATGCGTATTTTCAATCTGTTCATAGCTGTTCTCCTTATTTTTATAATAACTGCACTCCATAGTATGCAGGCAGGAAGCGGAATATGTGGAAATCAGACCAGCACTTCGCCCCAGCATTCTCCAAAAGCGCATGCCGCGTTCGCCTCATCTGTATCGATGTGCATGGCGGGCGCAAATTTCTCGCTCACACGGATCACAACGTCTCCGAATACAGTGCTTCTTTGTTCATTGGTAATTTTTACGGAAACAATCTGCTTATCCTCTACTCCAAATTCCTTTGCGTTCTCCGGTGTAAAGTGGATGTGCCGCTTTGCGGCTATTACTCCTTCTGCAAGCTCTACCTCACCGCAGGGACCAATCAGCTTGCATGGTCCGCTGCCGGCAACATCGCCGCTTTCCCGGATGGGCGCTGCGATTCCCAGCGTACGTGCATCTGTCAGAGACACCTCCACCTGAGACGCTTTTCTGGCAGGACCCAAAATAATCACATTGGGAATGGACTTTTTCGGTCCTACCACGGTGACCCGCTCCTCACATGCAAACTGGCCGGGCTGGCTCAGCGCTTTTTTAAATGTGAGGGTTGCGCCTTCTCCAAATAAAATGGCGATGTGTTCTTCTGTCAGATGTACGTGACGTGCGCTTGTTTCTACCAAAACTTTCTTTTCCATGTGTTTGTTTTGCTCCTCTATATTGATTTCTATGTTATATCTGCTTTGTCCACTATGAAAATAATCCCCCAGTCGGCTTACGCCGCCATGCCCCCGGGGATGCTGCACATCTCCCCACAAAGGGGCCTTCTTGTTCTTAAGCCTCCCCTGTGTGGTAGTTGCTTTGCAACTACTGGGGTGGTGTCTGCTCTGCCGCCGGAGTGGTTTTATATGAGATAATATCTGATTATAGTTGTTTTTGTTATGAGTTT
>JAGZAC010000017.1 GCA_018370615.1 Clostridiales bacterium | reverse complement strand
TGAGATTTGCGCCGCAGAGCAGCGCACTGATGACAATCAATAGCGCCGGCGCGGCATGTATTCCTTTGATTTTCACCGGGGTACCCTCACATTTTTTTCTGTCAGCAGAATATCGCACCGAATATCAAATCGTCCTCTGGGAACCTCAGGGATAATATAATCGCTGTATATCACGCCGATGCGGCAGCCGTGGAAAGACGATAAATAGCGATCGTAAAATCCCTTGCCGTAGCCCAGACGATACCCCTGCCGGTCATATACCAACCCGGGAATAAAGCATACGACACTGTCAGAATGTACCGATTGGTCATATGTGGGCAGGTGTGCCCCCGGCTCGCGAATTCCATAGGTAGATATGGCAAGGTCCTGGAGGGATTCAATAAAGTGGTATTCCATGCGCCTGTTTTCCGTATCACACCGGGGAAAGGCCACCCTTTTTCCCTTCTGCAAAGCAGCTTCAGCGATGGGAAGAACGTCAATTTCCTGTTCCATAGGTGCATACAGCAAAACAATATCTGCATAACGAAAGCTGACAAGCGTCAGTGCGGTCTGACAGATGGCGGCATCCCGCTTTGTTCTTTCTTCAGCCGGGATGCTGGCCCGCAGGTCCTTATATTGACGGCGCAGCCGGTCTTTTTTCTCTTTTAAGGGATGGGTCGGAGGATTGTTCATGGGGCAATCGCCTCGCGTACTGCTTCTGCCGTATCCTTTCCGCGCAGGACTTCGATGAGCGCAAGTGCAAACTCCACGGCATATCCTGCAGCCTTTGCCGTGACTACAGTCCCGTCTATCGCTACACCTCTGCTCGATATTGCTGCGCCGATTAGGTTATTTTCAAATCCGGGATAGCATACCGCCTGCTTGTCTTTCAAAAGTCCTCGCTTTCCGGGAATCATAGGAGCGGCACAGATAGCGGCGATATAGCGATTGTGTGCTGCTGCAAAAGAGAGAATGGACTCTACAGCGGGACAGGCGTCCAGATTTTTTGCACCTGGCATCCCTCCCGGCAAAACTACCATTTCCAGATCTTCCGGTGCCTCCGTCAGCTCTCCGTCGGTAATATCCGCGGTTACTGGAATCCCGTGAGCACCGCAAATCACTTTTCCGCCTACCCCTACAGTGGTGACGGGAATAGATGCCCGCCGCAGCAAGTCTACCGGTGTCAGCGCTTCTACTTCTTCAAAACCTTCGGCCAAAAATAAGTATACCATACGAATGCCTCACTTTTCGTTGGATTACAGGTCCAAAATGTAAATAATTTTTGCAAGAATTTCCTCCGGGGAGAGCAGGACTCCCTCCGGAGCGCAGTCGATGACATGCCAACCGCCTTTATCGGCGGCATATTGCGCTGCTGCATGGCAGCGGCGCAAATAATCTGCGTCCAGTTCATGAATGTCCTTTTTTTCACCGGTTTCCCGAGACCGTTTTTCTACACATGCCGATGATATAGACGGTTCCATGGACAGCAGTACAACATCGTCCGGCGCGGGCAGCCCCAGCTTTGTATATTCAAAATCATACAGCCAGAGGAGAAAATCGTCCCATTTTTCCTGGGGCAGCTTTGACAGCTGATGGTACGCGTTTGCGGTGGCATACCGCGTGGCCACAAGTACTGTATCGCCTTTTTGATAATCGTCATGCCAATCGGTAGTGTAGCTGATATATCGATCTGCGGCGTAAAACATCGATGCTGCATATCCGTTGATGTCGTCCGGATCCTGCCCCAGTGTTCCTTCTAGGTACATGTCTACAAGCGTACAGCTCCGACTGCCGTAATTGGGAAAGCTAAGGGGACGTACCGGCACCCCTTGCCCTTTCAGATACTGGGTCAGAAGATTTCCCTGGGTGGTTTTTCCAGATCCGTCTAGCCCTTCAATTACAATCATTCTGCCCATTTACTTTTCTCCTTTGGATTATTCCTGGGGGTCCTCGCTTTTCAGCACCAGTTCCATATATTCTTGTTTGGTAATCAGCAGTTCCCGGGGCTTTTGCCCATCCGGAGCACTCACATATCCCATCTGCTCCAGCTTGTCAATGATTTTCGCCGCTCTGCCGTATCCAACGGATAAGCGACGCTGGAGAAGAGACGTGGATACCTTGCCGCTTTCAAAAGCCACGTCCAGAGCAGAACGAATCAGAGGGTCGCTGTCGCCGGCATCTCCGGCAGCTGTGGCTCCTCCGCCTTTCTTTACGCCGCACATGGCAGCTTCCTCTTCAATCTGCTTCATGACATCGTCGCTGTATGCGTTGCCGCCTGCGGCGTTATGCTCTTTGATGTAGGATACAACTGCGTCCACTTCTGTTTCGGAGACAAAGGCGCCCTGTACACGTATCGGTTTGGATGCTCCGACGGGACTGTACAGCATATCCCCGCGGCCGATCAAATTTTCCGCGCCGCTTCTGTCGATGATGGTTCGGGAGTCTACCTGAGAGGCCACTGTGAAGGCGATACGTGAGGGAATATTTGCCTTAATCACACCGGTAATTACGTCCACGGAGGGACGCTGGGTACCGATAATCAGGTGCATGCCTGCGGCTCTGGCCTTTGCGGCCAGACGGGCGATGGAGGTTTCCACATCGTCCGGCGCAGTGGACATAAGGTCTGCCAGCTCGTCGATTACAATGACGATTTGGGGCATGTAGTCATATTCCGGGTCATTTTTTGTAATTTCATTAAAGGATGCGATGTCCCGTACTCCAACCGCTTCAATAAGGCCGAACCGGCGCTCCATTTCATTGACTGCCCAGGTCAGCGCGCCGGCAGCCTTCTTGGGATCGCTGACAACTGGCACCAGCAGGTGCGGCAGTCCATTGTATATGTTGAATTCTACTTTTTTGGGGTCGATCAAAATTAGCTGCACTTCCGAGGGCTTTGCCTTGTACAGCAGAGAAATTATAAGGCAGTTGATACACACGGATTTTCCCATACCGGTGGCTCCGGCGATGAGAAGGTGCGGCATTTTTTTGATGTCCATGATCACCGGTTCCCCTGCCACATTTTCTCCCAGGGAGGTGGTGATTTTGCTGGGGTTTTTCTGAAACAGATCTGTCTCCAGAAGGCTGCGCAGATATACAGTTTCCGCGGTCTTATTGGGAACTTCGATGCCCACAGCGGCTTTGCCGGGGATCGGCGCTTCGATGCGCACGCCGGTAGTGGCCAGATTCAGAGCGATGTCGTCTACCAAATTGGCGATGGAACGCACTCGGGTGCCTGCCTCCGGCAGCAATTCATATCGGGTAATGGTGGGTCCCCTGGAAGCACCTACGATTTTTGTTTTCACGTTAAAGCTGGCGAGCACGTTTACCAGACGGGAAGCGTTCTCATGGAGCTCTTCCCGAATGTTCTCGTTCTTCTTGTGATCTGCCGCACTGAGCAGAGACAACGGAGGGAAGTGATATTCCGGCTCCGGTGCAGGCTCCGGTTTTACCGCCTCAGCAGTAGCTACTGTATCACGCTGGAGGGGCAATTCGACTGTTGAAGCATTTTCTCCCGCTCCTTCTCCCGCACCCAGATATGCGTCAGCCAGCTGATCCAGCAAATTTGCGCTGTCCGGATCTACCTGAGCGGCGCTTTCTTCATCGGAGGAGGCAAACATTTCTGCTTCGGCTTGGAGCTCCTCCGGCGTTTTTTCCTGGCGAGTTCGCTCCAATACTTCCTCGAAGATGGCAGCTTCCGGGTCGATTTCCGGTTTTGTAGCATCGGTGCGAGAGGAGGTTTCGGCCGCGACTTCCTCCTCTGCATCTATAGGAATATCTGTATCAAATTTTTTTCTTCTTCCGCGTATGATAGGTTTTGCGGGAGCTTCCGGATACACAGTTCTGTTCTGGCTCTCCTGAGAAATTTCATCCGGATCCCGGAATGCGGCAGCAGGCGCGGCAGATTCTCGTTCTTCCTGTCGGCGCTGGCGGGCATTTTTCGCCTTGGCGGAAAAATACACATACACATATTTGGGGGTAATACCAGCAGTGAGCAGTACGCTGAGAATCAGCATTGCAATAATCAGTACATAGGAGCCCACCGTCTGGAAGCAAAGGAGGAAAAGCTCTCCCAGAAGTCCGCCTATGACGCCGCCCCCCATCAGCAAGGAGCCGCGGTCAAACATGTCGATTACATTAAAGGAATTTACGGGAGATATGACCTCCAGCAGCATGGAGGAAAAAATCACAGCGGCGATGGCAAATACAGTACGCAAACCAAAAACGGAATCGGTTTTATCTGCCAGCCAGGCAATAGCGACAAACACTAGAAATACAGGGATGATAAACGCAGAGCCACCAAACAAGCCGGTAACCAGCTTATAAATAAAGCCGATCACGATGCCAGGATTTTCTCTCGTGCCGTAAATGAAGCAGACGATCAGGAAAATTGCACCAACGAGCATAAGATAGGGTGCGACCTGGGCCCAGAGAGAACGGTTTTGTTTCTTTGTGCTTTTGTCATTCCTTTTTTTTGATGCTGTATTTTTTGCGTGAGGTGCAGCTTTTTTTGTTCGTTGCTTTTGCGTCATGGAAAACCATGCCTTTCCATAATTTTATAACTTTCGGGACGATTTCATAAATGTTCCCAAATTGTGAATACTATCAATACAGGTTGTTGTAGCCTCTTAGGGCAACAATAATCTACTCTATATAATAGCAGAATTTGCCTGTAAATTCAAGGGATAATCAGAAAAAGGGAATAATTTTGAAAATAGCAATTGAAAAAAAGAGTATATGGAGGCTTGGGGTTCTAGCACTTGTGGGAAGTGCAGCGGGATTCATCAACGGCTTTTTAGGAGCAGGGGGAGGAATCCTTTTGCTGTACATGTTTCATCGGCTGAATCCCAACAAAAGTGGAGAGGGAGCAAGAGATGATTTTGCTTCTGTGGTAGCAGCAGTGCTGCCACTGTGTATAGTATCGGCGATCAGCTACAGCAATCGGGGCAGCCTGGATATGAATTTATTTTTACGGTTTGTTCCCGGAGCGGTTGTAGGCGGGGTGCTGGGTGCTTATCTTACCGATAAAATTGATACAAAGATTTTAAAAAGTATCTTCGCACTGCTGATTATTGTAGCGGGAATAAATATGATTTTTTGAGATGCTTTTGCAGAAGAAAGAGTTGGTGAGCACCTTCCCACAAGATTTTTTAGAACGTAAGCCTCCCCTGTGTAAGGGGAGGCTTGCGTTGAAAAGGCTCCCTTGTGTAAAGGGAGCTGTCTGCGACAGCAGACGGAGGGATTGTTTCCTTTACAACCCCTCCGTCACGGCTGCGCCGTGCCACCTCCCCTTACACAGGGGAGGCCTATTTACGTAAGATTTCCCACAAGAGTCCTATTGTAAGAGAGGGCCAATACAAGTGCCAAACAATATTTTACCGGTCGTAGGTAAATAAATCCCCGCATTCAAAATATTGGGCGGGTATTCCATCAAATTTGCCGTTGATCTCCTTTGCAAAGGATTTCATGGCAAATTTTTCACTTTGTACGTGTCCCAATAGCAGCATGGTTTTCTGCATGCCGAACTGGGCCGCTTCCCGTACAGGTTCGCCGAATTGCCATTCGCATGCTTCCCCGCAAATGGCAAGGTCTGTGTCGTCGGTGAAAAAAGGTTCGTATGCACTTTCGTCTCGAGCACCCAGAAAAAGACCGACCTTTTTTACCGTACCGTCTCGTCTGCCGATTCTCCGCAGACAAGGAAGCTTCAGACCGGTGCAGATGTCTTCTATGATTTGTGCCGGTGTGGTAGGTGTGTCAAAGGTAAAATGTAGTGTGCCGTCAAAGGTTCCTTTCCAGGGTACAAGCTCCAAAAACGACTGCCCCACAGCATCTTTTCCTTGAAAGTGCATGGAATCGTGATAGCGGTAGATAGTTAAGCCGCTTTCTTCTACAAGCTCCTTTTTGCGGTCGGATAATGCTGAGGGGTGAAATTCGTCCAAGTGATTGTAGTATGTAGGTTCATGCGTAATCAAAAGCTGCGCGCCCCAGTTTGCCGCCTGCCGGAGTACCTCCGGTGTTGCAGCAAAACAGACTGCAATTTTGTCTACCTCACACGCTGGATCTCCCGCCTTGCAGGAATCAATCATACCGTGCCAGCCTTCCATAAATTCTTTTCCGATGACAGCTTCCATAATTGTACTTGCCTTCATATGATTTGCTCCATTTCAACACTGATATTTGCATTAGTATACCACAGTTTTTCTTTCCGAGCAAATTTTTGCCCAAGAAGAGGTAAATACATATACTGAAAATAAAGACCATATCCATTTTTTCGGTGCGGATTCTATAAGTTCATATATATTTCGAAAGGCGGTTTACATATGAAAGTACCTTTTACAGGCTGTGCAACGGCTATTGTTACGCCAATGCGGGATGGCGGGGTGGATTTTGACGCTCTGGCGCGGCTGATTGAATACCAAATCGACAACGGGGTGTCTGCCATTGTTCCCTGTGGAACTACGGGGGAGGCGCCTACCCTCGGCGGTGAAGAGAAAAAACGTGTGATTGCATTTACCATAAAACGTGTAGACGGAAGAATTCCGGTAATTGCCGGTTGCGGCTCCCCTTCTACGGAATATGCGGCAGAGTATGCGGCAGATGCAGAAAAAGAAGGGGCTAACGGGATTTTGGTAGTAACGCCATATTATAACAAGGCCACGGATAATGGCGTATATCTTCATTACAAAACGATTGCAGAGCGGGTACATATACCGGTAATTGCATACAATGTCCCTGCAAGGACGGGCCTTTGCATCAGTGAGAGCGCATATGAGCTGCTGTGCACCATTCCAAATCTGTGCGGTGTCAAGGAAGCTTCGGCAAATGTAGGATATGCGGAGCGAATCGCGGCCTCCTTTGGAGACAAATTGGGCGTGTACAGCGGGTGCGATGAGCTCACGGCGCCCATCTATGCGGTAGGCGGTTGCGGAGTGGTGTCAGTGTTGTCCAACATTATGCCGGCGGAGATGGTTCGTCTGTGTAACCTGTGTGAGAACGGACGGCTGCGGGATGCTGCGGTACTTCAGCAGGAGCTGTATCCTATGATTCGCATACTCTTTTCTGAAGTTAGTCCGATTCCGGTAAAAACGGCGCTCAGTCTGATGGGCCTTTGTTGTGATGAAATGCGGCTGCCGTTATGTTCCATGGGAAAAGAGAACAAATCGCGATTGATGCAGGAGATGCAGCGACGGGGACTGCTGTGTTCTCACTAGAGGATGTTTGTGGGTAGGTAGGAGGATTTGTTTACAACCCCTCCGGCGCAACTACGTTGCGCCACCTCCCCTTGCACAGGGGAGGCTAAACACTTATGGGAAGTTCAAATTGCACGGGGAGGGTAAACCTTGCGGAAAAGCTCAGGAACACATAAAGGCTCCCCTTGCACAGGGGAGGCTAAACTCTTATGAAAAGTTCAAATTGCACGGGGAGGGTAAACCTTGCGGAAAAGCTCAGAAACACAGAAAGGTTCCCCTTATACGGGAAGGCTGAACACTTGTAGAAAAGCTCAGAAGCATAAAGAGGCTTCCTT
Organism: Clostridiales bacterium; assembly: GCA_018370615.1. GTDB lineage: Bacteria > Bacillota > Clostridia > Oscillospirales > CAG-272 > Avispirillum. The sequence goes on along the minus strand of JAGZAC010000017.1, from coordinate 4,850 downwards.
TACACAGGGGGATGCTGAACACTTGTAGAAAAGCTCAGAAGCACAAAAAGGCTCCCCTTGCACGGGAAGGCTGAACCCTTACGGAAAAGCTCAGAAATATAAAAAGGCTCCCCTGTGTAAGGGGAGCTGGCGGCGAAGCCGCCTGAGGGGTTGTTTCCTTATCCAAGCAACTTTGTCAGACGCCGGGCCGCCTCTTTTGTATCCTCAGGATCTCCAAAGGTGGAAAACCGAAAATAGCCTTCGCCGCAGGCGCCGAAGCCTGCCCCAGGTGTTCCTACCACCTGTATTTCAGAAAGCAGATAGTCAAAGAATTCCCAACTTGTCATACCCTTGGGACATTTCATCCATATGTAGGGCGCATTTTTGCCGCCGCAGTACCAAATTCCCAGTTTGTCCAGCGCCTCCATAAACACCTTTGCGTTATTCTTGTAAATTTGGATATTCTCCCGGATTTGCTTTTGCCCTTCGGGAGTAAAGACAGCAGCTCCCCCTTTCTGAAGAATATAAGATACGCCGTTTGTTTTTGTGGTTCGGTTCCGCACCCACATGGCGTTCAGATGCATACCGCTGCGTTCCAGCTCTTTTGGGATTACCGTATATCCAAGCCGTGTTCCGGTAAATCCGGCAGTTTTGGAAAGAGAGCAGATTTCAATGGCGCAGGTGCGGGCCCCTTCCAGCTCAAAAATACTGTGGGGAAGTGCGGGATCCTCGATAAAGGCTTCGTATGCGGCGTCAAAGAGAATGATCGAACCTTGCTTGTTTGCAAAGTCCACCCACGACTGCAGCTTTTCACGGCTGAAAACGGCGCCGGTAGGATTATTGGGGGAACAGATGTAAAGGATGTCCGCTTTGGTTTCCGCGTTCGGTTCCGGCAAAAATCCGTTTTCCTTTCCGGAAGCCAGATGGACGATGTTTCTGCCAGCGATCACGTTGGCGTCTACATATGCTGGATACGCCGGCTCAATGACCAGGGCAGAGCTTTTTTTATCAAACAAATCCAAAATATCTCCCAACTCATCGCTGGCGCCGCTGGATACGAATATTTCGTCCGGGGAAAGTGCTACATTTTTTTCTGCATAATAGCCGGCAATGGCCTCACGAAGAAAGTCAGCGCCGCATTCCGGCATATATCCATGAAAGCGCTCCTTGTGCGCCTGGTCGTCAACGGCTTCATGCAGGGCTTGGATGACCGCATCGCACAATGGCAGAGATACATCTCCAATCCCCATGCGGTACAGATGCGCGCCGGGATGTGCGTCTAGGTATGCCTTGGTTTTCTGCGCAATATTGTAAAAGAGATAGGAATCCTTCAGATCAGCATAATGCAGGTTCATGGATATCATTCGACGGTCTCTCCTTCATAAATGATTTCTGCCGGGCCGGTCATGGCCACAGTGTTGTCCGGTGCAATTTGGATACGCAGTGTCCCTCCGTCCAGGTGAACGGAAATGGGCGTGTCATAGGGGCAGTATCCTTTTTTTATTGCCGCCATCACGCTGGCGCAGGCGCCAGTGCCGCAGGCCATTGTCACACCGCTGCCCCGTTCCCATACACGCATGCGAAGTTCGTCTTCTGACAGCACCTGCACAAATTCCACGTTTACGCCGCCCGGAAAGGCCTTGTGATGCTCCAGCTTTGGACCCAGCGTGGTCAGCGGCGCCTTTTCCATATCTTCCACAAATATGACAGCATGAGGATTTCCAACGGATACGGGAATACAAACTACAAAGTCCCCGTCAACGGTAAGGGTAAGCGCTTCTTTTGCTTCGGCCTTTCCCATATCCACAGAAACGCTTTTGACCTTGCCGCCGACCACAGTAAGCTCCAGCGTACGGATGCCGGACAAGGTTTCAATGGTCAGACGTTTTTTGTCCGTATATCCTTTGTCATACACGTATTTTCCCACGCAGCGAATCCCATTGCCGCACATTTTCGCTTCGCTGCCGTCTGCATTAAAGATTCGCATTTTAAAATCGGCGACGGATGAAGGCGAAATCCAGATCATTCCATCGGAACCGGCGCCGAAATGTCGGTCAGACAGGCGAACGGACAATTCCGCCGGAGCTGTCGGTTCTCCGTAAACATACAGATAATCATTTCCGAGACCGTGCATTTTGGTAAAGTGCATATATCCTCCTACGTTGCGCTCCTTCAATAGGGCGAAGTGATCAGCTGTGTCATGGATACATCGCCGAATGCGGGAAGCGGTGCTATATTTCTTTTCGCATGATGACAAAGTCATCTCGTTTTTCCATTATGACAAAGCCAGCCTTTTCATATAAGCGGACCGGCCCTGTGCAATCCCATTCATATCTTTCCTCACGAATAACAGGAAAACTTTCGACGGCCATATACTGGTTGGCTTTTGCATCACTTATAACTCTGTTCAAAAGAGCTGTTGCAACACCTTGCCCTCGAAAATTGGGAGCGACCTCAAAACAAACCACTGCGATTTCACGATTGGGAATATTTGAATGAAAATGAGAGCCCCCGCAAGAATCGATTGGAAAATTTGCCTTATCGTTTGCGTTACACCAGCCAATGGCTCTTCCGTCTACAAACGCCAGATATCCCCGCAAAGCGCCAGAATCGATTTGCTGCTTTGCGACATTTCTGGATATTTTCCCAAAGTCAGATACATCCGCATGACTTAATATAGCCTGCTGTTCACTTTTTGTCATTTGATAGATTTGACAATAGCACCGATATGGTGAGTCGTCGGTAAATGCTCGATTTTCAAAGAAATCGAAATAATCTCCCGCCAGCTGCGGGGTGAGCGGTTGAATTATTAAATCCATGGTTGCAAAGGCTTTCTAATCACTCCCACTCCACCGTGGCCGGCGGCTTAGAGGTAATATCATAAACGACTCTTGTAATATCGGTGATTTCATTTGTAATACGACTGCTGGCTTTTTCCAATACCTCGTAAGGCAGCCGCGTCCATTCCGCCGTCATAAAATCATCGGTGGTGACCGCGCGCAGCGCCACGGTATATCCGTAGGTGCGGGCGTCACCCATCACGCCTACGCTTCTCAAATCGGTGAGTACGGCAAAATACTGGCTGGTGATATCTTCCAGATGTGCATTTGCAATTTCCTCCCGGAAAATCGCGTCTGCTTCCTGTAATAGTATCAGCTTTTCGCGGGTGATTTCTCCGATGACCCGTACGGCCAGTCCGGGACCGGGGAATGGCTGCCGCCAGACCAGTTCTTTCGGAAGGCCGAGCTGCGTTCCGATTTCCCGCACCTCGTCTTTGAAAAGATTGCGCAGGGGTTCGGTGATTTCATCAAAGGAGATTACATCGGGAAGACCGCCTACATTATGATGGCTTTTGATTACCGCCGCGTCGCCCCGTCCGCTTTCCACCACATCGGGGTAAATGGTACCCTGAGCTAAAACATGAATCTTTCCTAGCTTTTTCGCTTCTTCTTCAAATACCCGGATGAATTCTTCTCCGATGATTTTCCGCTTCTTTTCCGGTTCTGTTACGCCGGCCAGCTTTTGGAGAAACCTCTCCTGGGCGTTTATCCGGATCAGATGTAGACCAAACTGGTCCCGGAACGTCTGTTCTACAAAATCCCCCTCGTTTTTACGCAGCAGACCGTGGTCCACAAATACGCAGGTGAGATTTTGACCGATTGCCTGATGGAGCAGCAGGGCAGCCACAGAAGAATCCACGCCCCCCGACAGAGCCAGGAGGACCTTTTTCCCGGAAAGTGTGCTACGGTACTGGGCAATGGAAGCTGCGGCAAAATCCTCCATATTCCAAGTGCCCTGGCATTCGCAGATGGAAAAGAGAAAATTGTGCAGCATCGTCTTGCCATAGGTGGTGTGGGTAACCTCAGGATGAAATTGCACGCCGTATAATTTTCGATTTGCATCACATATAGCGGCGCAGGGACACTTGTCTGTGTTGGCCGTGACTGTAAAGTGTGCCGGCGGCGTCTTAATGAAATCTGTGTGACTCATCCAGCAGACACTCTCTGCGGGAACATTTTCAAATAATATATCACTACATGTATATACTGTCGTTTTGCCGTATTCACTGCTGCCTGCGGCACTGCAGACCTCTCCGCCCGCCATATATGCCATCAGCTGCGCGCCATAGCAGATGCCCAGAATAGGAACACCGATATTCAGAATTTCCGGGTCAAAGTGGGGGGAGGCAGTGTCATACACACTGTTGGGTCCGCCGGTAAAAATAATCCCCTTATACCCGCTTTCTCTGATTTCGTCCAGTGTGATTTTGTTATAGGGCTTGATCTCGGCGTAAACATGCAGCTCACGAACTCTGCGCGCAATCAGCAGGTTGTACTGCCCGCCGAAGTCCAATACAAGAATCTTTTCTTCCATTCCGGATACCTCTTTCGCAAGTTTTATCAGTATATCAGGAGCATTCCGCACCCATCCCCTGTGGGCACAGGGGATGGGTGCGGCTGCTGAATGATTATGGTTCGCGGTATACCATGGAATTATCTTACGCTGAACAGCAAATCTCCATATGTAGGATACGGCCAGTATTTCTTTGCCGTAAGGGTTTCCGCTTCGTCACAGGGAATCCGCAGTTCGTTCATTTTGACGAGAACTGTATCGCGAATGGCGTTTGCCTGTGCAATAATATCCTTTGCCGTGTGAAGCGCTAACACCGCCTCCTCCAGCTCATCGGCCTTTACGGCGATTTTGTCGGTCAGTGCAGAAAGCTTCCGGATTAGTTCGCTTTCATAATTGCAAATCAGACTTACGTCCAGCGCTTTTTTCGCGGTGGCGGCCTTTGCCACTTCCATTGCATAGGCCTCTATAGCCGGCGCAATTTCCGTTTTTGCCATTGTCACCATGGTGTTCGCTTCAAT
>JAGZAC010000016.1 GCA_018370615.1 Clostridiales bacterium | reverse complement strand
TCACAAACCTATATTTTTGTCAAGGTTTTTATATAAAATTGCCATGTTTAATTCAACATGGATAGCAAATTTTACATATTTTGTCATATAGAAGATATGTTTAACAATATTTAGTGTCGGCGCATAACATTCATATCCGGTATACGCTTGAGTAAAATCCCGCCGGCAATACCAATCAAAATTCCGGCAGCAGTTCCCCCTATAATAAGGAAAGGAAGATAATACAAAATCTGATCGGTACGCATTACCGCAGCGGCCACCATAATCTGTGCCGCATTGTGAGAAACTCCCCCAGCCACACTGACGCCCACCACAGAAAAGCAGTCCATTTTTTTCAGCAGCAGCATCACAGCCAGACTGAGCACCGCTCCCGCAAGGCTGTACGCCAGACTGAGCATATTCCCAAATAACACAGCCGTCAGCCCCACACGCACCAGGGATACCGCAGCCGCAGACGTCCATCCTACTCGATACAGCACAAAAACAATTACCACGTTTGGCAATCCGATTTTCAGTCCCGGAATGGGAAAAGGAACAAAGCTTTCCACATAAGACAGAATCATAGCAGCCGCTGTGCAAAGGCCCAGCAGAGCAAGGATTTTTGAGTTTTGTTTCATAAGTCTGCCAGACCTTTCCTGGCGTTCAGAGAAAAATCTCTTCGCGTCAACCATTTTCTTCCTGTATAATAGACACCACTACTTTGTTGGGCAGACAAATGATGCTTTCATCGCTTTGGCGGATTTTATGCTGGTGTACACACAGCTTGTCCGGACAGCTTGCCTCTGTTACACAGGCATATCCGTCCGCAATTTGCAGCACATTATAGCCCCCGTCCCCTGTCTCGATGCGCACAGTAGTATTCTCCCGCAAATCATACCTGCCGTACACGACTCCATCTACTTCCACCAACACCTGATCTCCCGGCGTACGGAAAAGAAGAATGAAGGCAAGGGAGATTCCGGAGATCAAAAGCAGGCCCAAAATCAGAAAGAGGTCCCGGCGCCGCCGACGTTCCAAAGCCACTACTGCGCCTCCGAAAAACGATGCCGGCCGGAGCGGTCCGCACTTAAAATACATCCTACCGGGCAGACCTGTGCGCACTTGCCGCAGGCAATACATTTGTCATAATTGATCCGGGCAAGATTTTCCTCTACCGTAATGGCCTCTGTCGGACAAATTTTTTCACATTTGCGGCAGGCAATGCATGCGTTGGTACACTTTTTCCGGGCGACCGCGCCACGCTCCTTGTTGCTGCAGGCGATTATTTCCCGTTTCGTATCCGGAATCAGGGTAATTATCTCATTGGGACAGGTCTTGACGCACAGGCCGCACCCAACGCATTTGGGCGCACACACATGGGCAATTCCCTTTTCCATATAAATAGCGTCATAGGGGCAAATGGCAACACAGTCTCCCTTGCCCAGGCAGCCATACGTGCATGCCTGCTGTCCGCCATAGAGCATCTTAGCGCCGCTGCAGGTCTGAACGCCGCTGTAATCGGCTTTCTGCACTGCATGGTCACAGTCGCCGCAGCAGTGAATCACGGCTACCTGCTCCACTGTATTCTGAAACTCCACCCCCAAGGTCTCAGAAATCTGTCGGGATACTGCATCTGCGCCGGGGATACATAGGTTTGTCTGCTTTTCTGTTCCCTCTGCCAGCGCTTTTGCATACCCATCGCAACCGGTATATCCGCAGGCGCCGCAGTTGACGCCGGGAAGACATTCCCGCAGTGTTTTTTCCAATGCATTTTCCCGCACCGCCATAAATTTTGCCGCAACCACAAGGACAACTGCACAGATAAGACCAATTCCAGCCACGCAGGCCGCGGCGGACAAAATTGCTTCCAGCATGTCGCCCCTCCTTTACATAAACATGTTGTCGATCACCCCGGCAAAGCCGTAAAAGGCCAGGGCGACGATAGAAGCCGATACCAGCGTAATGGGCATGCCTTCAAAGCATTTGGGCGGCTTTGCCGTTTCGATCCGCATACGGACGCCTGCAAAGAGCACCATCGCCAGCAAAAATCCCAGTCCACAGCCCAGCGCGTTGGCCATCGCCTCTATAAACAGCTCGTATCCTTCGGTAATATTGTTTTTTGCCACACCCAGCACAGCGCAGTTTGTGGTAATCAAGGGAAGATAAATGCCCAGAGAACGGTGCAAAGCGGGAAGATACCGCTTGAGTATGATTTCTACCAGCTGCACCAGCGCGGCAATAATTAAAATAAATACAATGGTCTGCAGGTATTCCAAGTTGAATGCAGTCAGAAGATAGGTGTGAATGGGCCACGTTGCCGCAGTGGCCAGCAGCATGACAAAGGTAACCGCAAGGCCCATGCCCACCGCGGAATTCAGCTTTTTGGATACGCCCAGAAACGGACAAATCCCCAGAAATTTTACCAGCACATAGTTATTCACCAGCATGGCGGTGAAAATAATGATCATCAAATCCCGAATCATTTTCCGCCCTCCTCTGCTGTGTCGTCAGAACCCTTTCCGGCGCCGGCCCCGTGGTCTTTTTCCGCAGCCTTTTTGAGGCTGCCGTCATTTGCGCCGCACACCGCCGCGCTGGGACAGCCTGCACAACCGAAGTCCTTGCCGGTCTTGCGCTTCGTTACAGCGTTGACAATGGCAATCAAAACGCCGAACACAAAGAATCCGCCGGGGGAGTTGACCAGAATGGGAATGGAGAAATCAGACAAAACGGGAATTTCAAAGCCCATCCAGGAGCCTGCGCCGAAAATCTCCCGGATGGAAGCCATGGCAAACAGGGCAAGGGTGAAGCCCACGCCCATCCCCAGCGCGTCTATTGCCGAATCCAAAACCCGGTTTTTGCTGGCGTACATTTCTGCACGTCCCAGGATAATGCAGTTCACCACGATCAGGGACAAAAACACGCCCAGCGCCTCATACAAATCCGGCACAAACGCGTGCATCACCATTTCCACAACGGTGACAAATCCGGCGATGATAACAATATAAGAGGGAATGCGCACCTTGTCCGGAATCACCTTACGCATGGCGGAAATCACCACATTGGAGCCGAGAAGCACCGCGGTGGCCGCAATGCCCATGCCGAAGGCATTGGACACCGATGTGGTCACGGCAAGGGTGGGACAGGTTCCCAGCAGCAGCACCAGCACCGGGTTTTCCCGGAGTATGCCTTTCAGAAAATTCTTCCACATAGATTTGTGCTCCTTTCCCCGTTCACTCCGCCGTCAGCCCGTCAAATGCGAGAAACACATCCTGCAGTGCTGTCCAGACGCCGTCGCCGGTCATGGTGGCGCCGGAGATGAGGGTAGCATCCTCGCTTGCTGTTCCTTTGGTAAGACCGATCAGTCCTGCAACATAAGCAGATTGGTCCAGAGTATAGTTAGAATAATATTCACTGTCCTGAATCAGTTCGCCAGATACACGGAAGCCGGTGATTTCTCCCGCTTTGTTCAAAACAAATACCAGCTTCATAGGCTCCCGGTATCCGTATGGCGTACACACCATTGCATAGGCGGCATTTTCAACGCCGGACACGGCATAGATGCTGGACACAGTACCAAACTGATTCTTTGCCGAAATGGGAGTCAGCTCCGCGCCCTCCGGGAGTGCTCTGGACGCTGCCGTTTTGTTTTTCTCGTGGATGGCATCCGTGTCTCCCAGCTCCATGGCGCGCTGCACCAGGTCTGTATGATGTGATGTCACATCTGTGCCTTCCAGATCCACACAAACTGCGCCGCCGGTAGTGCTGATTGCCACAATATACGTCTCACCGGCCGATTCCATCACATAAATATATCCTACATCGTTTTCCGCCTGCAACGCCTGCTGCACCGTTTCATCCGATACGGTCATTTCCGCGAGCTGCGGCGTGCCTGCACGATTCAGAGCACCGGGCAGCAGCTGGGGCTTCAACTCTTCAATGATTTGCTCATCCGTTTTGTTTCCCTGCGCCACACCGCCCAGCTCTATCAGCACAGCGAAGGCATCTCCCACTGCATCCTTGAATGCTTGGGAGGAATATGTGACCCCGGCATACAAATCTACGCCGCTGAGAGTAGAGTCCTGTCCCACATAGGTGCTGGGATAATCTCCAAAATCCTTGGACTCCGCATAATTGGTCATTTCCACACCGGTGATCTTCCCGTCTGTGCTCACACCCAAAGTAAAGGTCATGGGGGATGCGGAATAGGAAGAAGTAGTAGAGAGGGTGACAGCGTAGCCGCTTCCGCCTGTATCCCGGTATACGCCGGTGACCGTCTCGGGAACCTCTCCCGTGAGAGCTTCTTCCTCAAAGCCCGCCGCATTGGGAAGCACAACATACAGAGAGGCCTCGGCGCCGCTTTGGGCAGATTCTTCTATGATTGGAGCGGTGACATGATTCACAGCAGCCAGCAGGACCGCCACAACCAGGCAGATTCCCGTCAAGACCGCTATACTCTTTGGTCCTTCGCGCTTCATATGGACTACCGTTTCCTTTCCTATATATTATGCCTTATGCCTTTTGGACCTTTCTTTTCCGCGCGGTCCCAAAAACCCGTCTTCTGCAAAGCTTTGTGATATATGGGGTGAGAATATTCATCAGCAAAATCGCAAAGGACACGCCCTCCGGATAAGTCCCCCACAGGCGAATGGCAGCGGTAATCAGTCCGCAACCCACGCCGAACACCAGCTTGCCCCACGCCGTGGGGGGCGAAGTGGCATAATCGGTAGCCATAAAAATGGCGCCCAGCATCAGTCCTCCGGAGAAAATCTGGTACAATCCGTCCTCCAGGCTGCACCCCCCTGCAAAGAAGGAGACAAGAAATACTGTCCCGATAAAAGCCACAGGGGTGTGCCAGGTGATGACCCTACGGATGAGCAAATAAATGCCGCCGATCAGCAGCGCCAGCGCACAGGTTTCCCCCAGGCAGCCCGCATGCTTTCCCAAAACCAGGTCAAACAGAGAAGGAAGCTTCTCCGTTCCTTCCGCCGCCATTGCCAATGGTGTAGCACTGCTGACCAGGTCCCCATCAGAAAATCCGTCTGGCTGGGTCCAATTGGTCATAGACTGGGAGAAGGAAAACAACAGCACAATCCGCGCCGTAATAGCGGGATTGGCAAAGTTGTTTCCGATGCCGCCGAACAGCTGTTTGACAACGACAATCGCCACAATGCTGCCGACAATGGCCTGCCACTCTGGAATGGACACAGGCAGATTAAATGCCAGAAGCATTCCTGTGACAATGGCAGATAAATCCCCGATAGTAGGGGTACGCTTTGTAATCAGTTCAAAAGCAAGCTCCGAAAGTACACAGGCAAGCACGCAAATGGCTGTAATGTACAACGCCCGTCCGCCAAACAGCAGAACAGCCGCTATGAGCGCCGGACAAAGCGCGATGATTACATCCAGCATGATGCCGCCGGTGGTAACACTGCTTCTAATATGTGGAGATACTGTAATCTGGAGTTTTTGATCCATTTTCCAATCCCTTTCCGTATCTGTCAAAGTCATTTCCCAGATTTCTGCCATGCGGCAAGGGCCGCCTTTGCCAGCTTATTCTGCTGCACCAGCGGCCGCTTCGCTGGGCACACGTAGCTGCAGCAACCACATTCCATACACAAATTTGCGTGAATTTTCTGCAGTCCTTCCATGTCGCCGCTGCCATAGGCAGCCGCAATGGACACGGGCGCCAGTCCCACAGGACAAATATTGGTACATCTGCCGCAGCGGATACAGTTTGTGGCGTCCACCGGAGCTGCGTCCCGCATATCTAGCGCCAGTAGCGCGTTGGTCTGCTTTAATACGGGCATGCCCAGGTCCGGCACAGACACACCCATCATGGGTCCACCGTACAGCACCTTTCCCGGCTGACTTTTAAACCCGCCGCAGAATTTGAACACTTCCTCCAGTGTCGCCCCAATGGGCACAATCACATTCTGAGGCTTTGCCACAGCAGAGCCGTCTACGGTAACGCATTTCTCCACCAGGGGCATCCCTGTGCGAATGTATCGGGCAATGGCGGCGAGAGTTGTACAGTTGAGCACAATCACGCCTACATCAATGGGAAGCCCTCCTTCCGGCACCACTTTACCGGTGGTGTGGTAAATGAGGACCTTCTCTGCTCCCTGGGGATAAATAGACGGCAGAGCTTTTACCTTTACCGTGCTGTCCTTACCGGCGATTTTCTCCATAGCGCGGATACACTGAGGCTTATTCTTTTCCACGCCAATCATAATTTTCTCCGGCCGCAAATATTCCTGCAGCAGGTGGATTCCCTCCAGCATATCCTGGCTTCGGTCCAGCATGGTGCGGGTGTCACTGGTAATATAGGGTTCACACTCCGCCCCGTTGATAATTATTTCCTGTATCCGGGACGTGTCCTTGATATTCAGCTTTACGCCGGTGGGAAATCCAGCGCCACCGAGACCCACCACACCGCTTTCCTGCACCGCGGCTACAAACGTCTGGGTGTCGGTCACAGTAGGAGGCGTAATTTTCGGGTCCGGAGACATCGCCCCGTCTGGTTTTACAAAAACTGCCGGCACATAGCTGCCATCAGACAGAAGTACCTCTTCGATTTTTTCCACTGTACCGGATACACCGGAATAGATGGGAGAGGAAACTGCACCTGCACCCTTTGCCAACAATGTGCCCACACATACAGAATCTCCGGGCTGTACTACAGGTTCTGCAGGTGTACCGATATGCTGCACCATAGGGTATATTGCAATCTCCAAATCCACCATACGCACCGGCGCACTGTCAGCAGTGGATTTGTAATGGGGGACTTTCACGCCCTTCAACCGTCTCATAGCTTGATGATACCTTTCCTTGCCCTGCAGCTGTGCAGTTCAAATAAATTGAGTATATTATAAAGCCAGAGGAAATAAATGTCAATTCCCAGCGGAATATTCCTCTAAATATAAAATGAAAAATTTGGAGAAATACATTGTTAGGATGTACCTTTTTGTCTCTTTTGATTCTTGGAATTTGAAAAAACAACCCCTCCGTCAGCTGCGCTGACACCTCCCCTTGCACAGGGGAGGCTTTTATTATTAGGCGCCTTGTGAGGATACAAAATAAAAAGTCCTCTTTTGTGAGGCATACATTAAAAAGTCCCCCTTGTGCAAAGGGGGATGTTTTTGCGTATGCAAAAACTGGGGGATTGTTTTCTTTACACCCCCGTCTCACCTTCAGCAAGCCATCACCCAGGACTTGCGTGGCAAGTCCTCCACAGGGAAAACTTCAGCAGACAAGAGATAGCTGCAATTGCTATAATCAATAATGAAGCATCCCCTGCAGACGCAGGGGATGTTTTTTTACATATGTATCGTTACCGTTCGTACAATATCCATCACAGCGGCCTGCTGCTCAGGTGTTTTGTCCTTCAGCATAACCGCAATCTGCGATGCCAATTGCTGTTCATTCGGCGGCAGCGTATCTGACCAAAGATAATCCATTGTTATATGATAAAAATTGCATAAATGTAGTAGAGTATCCAAGGCCATGCCCCGCTCTCCCCGCTCAATATGCCCCATAAACGCAGGGGTAATTCCGATTGCCTCTGCTACCTGCTCCTGGGTATAGCCCAGACGTTTCCGCTGGGCCCTCAGCTTATTGCCGATGGCAACGTAATCCACCTTAAACGAATACAGTGCATCAGATGCAGTTCCAGACGCCGGCTGTGCGTTTGAAATATGCTGAAAACTGCCTTTTTTCTTACGTCCCATAAAAATCAACTCCCTTATAGTATAACTATACTATAAAGGGTGTTTTTTAAGGAATATATAAATAGTAGTAATTTTGTTGCTTTTTAGATGTTATTTATTTCCTGCACTGTCAACAGCTTCCAAAATATAATCTTCTTTCGCAAAATAAATACGTACTTTTCCTTCCTTTACAGAGGGCGTCTCACTGAAATCCGGACATGTCACATCGTTCACTTTGAATACCTCCCCTTTCTTTACCGTACGGTCCCACTTTGTTTCCGACAGTATCGCTCCTGCATCCACTTCTACTGCCACCACTTCAAAGCCCGCATCTTCCAGAGTCTTTTTCGCATCTGCATGATCACTGCCCATAACATTGGGAACGGGGCCAAGCGTCACACTACATCCAAAGAAAGAAACAGCAGCAGAAATCAAAAAACATACGGTCAAAATAAATACAACTGCTTTTTTCATCATCTTTACCCTCCAGTGTTTCATTAAATTATGAACAAATATTAACATAAATAATACTATTAGTCAATATTTTTCGCTATATTTTAACAAAATTTTCTATATTTCTAAACTATAAATATATATTCCGCCAAACGCTTCAAAGAATATTTCCCATATGGAATTTATAGTATATAAAGAGAATCCTTGCTTTTCCATAAAAAATATGGTATAGTGGTTTCCATAGTATGAACAATAAGCGCAGAGGATCTGCCATGAAGGATATTTATATTGCTTTTCTCGCTTCCAATTACAAAAGCGGGAAATTTATACGCGCCCTTACCAGGACGCGATACAGCCATGTAGTTTTATCTGAAAGTCCGCAGCTTTCCGAAATGTATTCCTTTTCCCGACAGCATTACAATACGCCGTTTGTAGCGGGATTTGTGCGAGAGCTGCCGTCCAGGTATCTGCATAACGGAATGGATACACCGGTGAAGGTCTGTAAGATTTCCATATCTGACGCACGATATATGTGGATTTTGTCAACCATCCACAGCTTTATGAAAAGGCGGGAGCTGATGAAATACAACTTTTTTTCCGCTCTGGCTTATCCTCTTCATAAATCTGTAAAAATACCCAACGCTTATATCTGCATTGAATTTATTCGGTTTATATTGGGAATCAAACGCTTCTTGACAATTCCCCAGTTGGAAAAACGTCTGGCGGGCTGCGTAATATACGAAGGCGGGCTGCGGGCGCTGACAAATGGCAGTGAGGGCACAGATGACTATTTTGAGCGAAAATCTATTTTCTATCAAATCAGTCACACAACAATTGATCTGGTCCGATTGATTCGCCGTATTCCTACCAGGTAAAGCTTTTACAACCCCTCCGGCGGCAGAGCCGCCACCTCCCCTTACACAGGGGAGGCATACATTAAAAAGGCCCCCTTGTGTAAAGGGGGCTGTCAACGGAGTTGACTGGGGGATTGTTTTCTCACAAACAATTGCGGTATCAAAGAACCTGCAGCGCATACTCTACAGCTGCTACCGCAGTATCCGCCGCCGCAGCAGCAAATGCTGTGTAGTCCATACCGGATGTCTCACCGGCACTGTCTGAAATAGAACGCAAAATGCCGAACGGCACCTGATTCACATAGCAAACCTGTCCGACGGCGCCGCCTTCCATTTCACATGCATCGGCGTGAAACTGCTCCCGGATGCGTCTGCGCTGCTCCGCCGTGCAGACGAAGGTATCTCCCGTTGCTACAATGCCTTTGGTAAAAGGTCGCTGCAGCTGTCCGGCACTGGAACAAAGGACGTCTATAATCCGCCTGTCACAGGGAATTTCCACCATGTTGATGCCGGAAATCATCCCCACAGGATCTCCCACAGCGGAGGTGTCCATATCGTACTGCACCACGTGGGTAGCGATGACCAGGTCCAGAACTCGCAGTGTCTCTGGCAGTCCTCCCGCCACTCCAGTATGAATAATACAATCCGGCGCATATCGCAAAATCATCGTCTGGGTGCACATCGCCGCAAATACTTTGCCGACGCCGCACTTTGCTGCAATTACCGTCTTGCCATGGAGCGTTCCGCAAACATATTCCACTCCGCTGACTGTTTCCATGGAAGCGTTTTGCAGCTTTTTGCGTATACCGTCAATTTCCATCTGCATTGCAGCGATAATTCCAACGGTTTGATACATAGTTGGTCTCTGTTCCATACGTCCCCCAAAAATCCTGTTTTCCTGTATTTTACTCTGGGTGCAAAAATTTGTCAAGGTGCCTGGACGGCTCTTGACAGCAGCGGGGATTTGTGATATACTTTGTAGCGGCTGAAACAATGGGATATGGTGTAACGGTAACACACGGGACTTTGACTCCCGTTTTGTAGGTTCGAGTCCTGCTATCCCAGCCAGCCTAAAAATCGGGACGGTTGTACGTCCTGCCAGTCAAAAATTATACGGAGGCATAGCTCAGCTGGTTAGAGCGTTCGGTTCACATCCGAGAGGTCGCGGGTTCGAGTCCCTCTGTCTCCACCATCTTAGGGCACAACAGGTGAATTTGGTTCTTACTGTTGTGCTTTTTGTTATTTTTTCGTACAAAACAAGGCGCTTTAAAGGCGCCTTGTTTTAACTCTTTCGGTTGCCAAAATGTTTTGCTCCTTTTAGCCAATGGCAGCCCAGTTGTATGTGCCAATCCAAACAGAATTGCTTGCCGATGTTCCGCTGGCAGAGGGAACCAGAAAAGTGGTATCCGTCAGGGAAGAAGACACACTTCCCGTAACCTCCGTACAATCAATACCGTCGTATAAGGCACAGGTAGTCTCATGAGAGAAACACACCATCCCGGAAATTGTATTGTTATATAGCTCTGTCGTTCTCCATACAAGCACCGCACGGGGAACCTTTCCCAATTCATGGGTAATTGTAAAATTTCCAAGGGCAGGATAGGAGCCACTGGGACAAGTAAAACTCCCCACTGTGATTCCGGAGGGCAAGCTGCTTCCTCCTTCTATTGCCGCAATTTCTGTAGGCATATCACCTACCTTCATCGTTTCCGTGCTCCCTGTCTTCGCTCGGATTGCATTTGCAATCGCCGTCAGAGCGCTGTCATCGATTCTCCTCACCGACATCAGTAGTCCACCTCCGATGCATCTGGGAATGCCGCAATAATCGCATCCATGTCCAATAATGGGGTAATATCTGATTTAGCTACTGCTGATGCTAAAACTACATGCCCCGTTCCGTCTACTGTGATTTTGTACAGTCCGCTTGACCTGGATGCATATGCAGGATGTACATAATTGTTCGCTCCCTCTGCAATCCCGTCCAGCTTTGTCCGGTCCGCCGCAGTAAGATGTATGTCCGTATTGTCTTCATGCAAATCCATACATACCCGTACCAAATCTGTGGTCGGCGGACGGAAATCGTATTCCACTATATTATCATTGTTCACAACACTGTGGCTGCTTAGACCACATTCTGCCGCATCCACCACTGTCGCTGGCTTATACCACACAACATACTCATACGGTGCAAAGCTGCTGCTGATTTCCGTCGGAAAGCAGAATTCATACCGCCCCGCGCTTGTATACTCCCGCCTAGACATGGCAAACTCCTTGTCTCCGTCCTTCAACACCAGATGGTAGCTGCCCTCTTCCGCCGCGTACAGCTCCTCCAGCACCGGCTCGTTCTGTGCCATCACCGCTTGATATTCCTCATACTGCGTATTTGTCCACTGAAGAACATAGGATGTAGTCTTCTCTGCCAGCTCCTCCTGTAACCCCTCTGCCGCACTATTCGCAGCTTGGGCCGCAGCGTTCGCACCTTGCGCTGCCGTCTGTGCCGCCTCTACCGCTGTATTCACATTCTGTGCCGCTGTCTGGGCCGCCCCCGCCGCTGTGTTTGCACTCTGCGTGGCCGTCTGTGCTGCTTCAACAGCGCTATTTGCTGCCTGGGCCGCCGTTTGCGCTGTTCCCGCCGCTGTGTTTGCGGCCTGCGCCGCTGTCTGGGCCGCTCCTGCTGCGGTATTCGCACTCTGCGTGGCCGTTTCCGCCGCCTCACATACATCTTCCATCTCCGCTATGGCCTGGGTCAGCGCCGAGTACTCGTTGGTAGACGCAATTGCATCGTCGTCCTGCAGCACATTCTCCACAATCACACCAAACTGCGGCGATGACAGCACCACCGGGGTCTCTCCTCCTGTGGTAATCCGCACTTCACACAGCATTTCTCCTGCTGCCGCCAGTTCTCCAGAGGTAAAAGTGTGCTCTACCGCTCCATCCTCCACGCTGCATAGACTGTACGACACCGTTCCGTCCGGCTTCTGCGCATACAGGGTCACCACACATCCCGTCGGCACCTGATACGCCGCTCCTCGCTCTACCAGGTGAATGCTCACTGTCCTCGACAGGGCATCCCCCACACGAAAGCCCATCAAAGTCTGTTGGACTCCTCCCTGCTGTACATCCAGATTGATTCTGTATTTTGTTTCCTCCATGCTCTCCTCCCTGCCGCAATGCGGCAAAAATAGATTTCGAAAGAAGCCTGCAGCACAGCCGCGCCGGATCGCAGCTTATGAATTTCCTGTCTGCAGACACGGGCAGACTCCTTCCGGTACTATTGTAATGGATTATTTTGAGGAATTCTCCCGCAGTTAGAAAGTCTCCTTTTGAAGAGGGCCTTTACACAAAACGCCCCTCAGTGTGAGAACCGTTCAGTCACTTTAAGATAGTGACAGATTATTTTTGAAAAAAGCTATCCCTATGCATGGGGAGGTGGGTTTTGCAGAGCAAAATTCG